>JBOGFO010000738.1:0-2967 GCA_050743445.1 Acidimicrobiia bacterium | reverse complement strand
TCGTGCTCAACAGCAACTGCACGGTGGTCGGCTGTGGGGTCAACTCCGCTCAGGAGAAGTGGCTCCGGGCCGATCTGGCTGCCTCCCAGGCCGCCTGCACCGTGGCCATGTGGCACCACCCGCGCTTCAACTCGGGCGCCCATGGCAACGACAGCAGGGTGGGGCCCCTGTGGAGCGCCCTCTACGAGTACGGGGCGGACCTGGTCCTGAACGGCCACGACCACATCTACGAACGGTTCGCTCCCCAGCGTCCGAACCAATCGCTCGACACCGCCTACGGCATCCGGGAGATCATCGTCGGAACGGGCGGCCGGCCCCTGTACGAGTTCAGAACCATCCAGCCGAACAGCGAAGTCCGAAACAACAAGAGCTTCGGGGTGCTGCGACTCACGCTCCGGTCCAACAGCTACGACTGGCGCTTCGTCCCGGTGGCCGGTGGCACCTTCACCGACTCCGGCACGGCCTCCTGCCACGGGAAGCCGGCGTAGGCCGCCGCCGTCAGTAGCCCACTTCCCAGAGGCAGAGCCCGTGGGGGGGCGCCACCCGGCCGGCGGCGGAGCGCTCCTTCGATCGCAGCATGGCCATGATCTCCCCGGCCCGGCGGGTCCCGGTGCCGATGTCGACCATCGTCCCGACCAGGGACCGCACCATCTGCCAGCAGAAGGCGGTGGCGGCCACCTCGTAGCGCCAGATCCCGTCCCCGAGATCGAGCCAGCGGGACTCGATGACCTTCCGGACCGTGGTCGTACCCTCGGGTCCGGCCCGGCAGAAGGCGGCGAAGTCGTGCTCGCCGACGAAGGGGTCGGCGGCCAGGGCCAGCGTGGCGGGCTCCAGCTTCTGGGGTACCCACCAGGTGTATCGGGCCAGGAACGGGTCGGCGACGGGTCGGTTGAGGACGGTGTAGCGGTACGCCCGCCACAGGGCACGGTGGCGTGCGTCGAAGTCTCCGTCGACGATCTCGCACTCCCGCACCACGATCTCGGGCCCGAGCATGCCGTTGAGGGCGTTTCCGAGCCGCCACGGGTCCACGCCCGGGTCGGCGGGCAGGCTGACCACCTGCCCCCAGGCGTGCACCCCGGCGTCGGTCCGGCCGGCGCAGGTGATGTCCAACGGATGGCGCAGCACCTTTTCCAGAGCCTTGCCGAGCACGCCGGCCACCGTCCGCACCTGCGGCTGGGCGGCGAAGCCATGGAAACCGGTGCCGTCGTAGGCCAGCACCAGCCGGAGCCGGGCCTGCTGCTCCGGGGTGGCGTCGAACAGGCTCACGCCGGTCCGGGGCCCGGGGCCCTACACCAGCTCGATCCTCGCCATGGGTGCCGAGTCGCCGGGGCGGGGTCCGAGCTTGAGGATGCGAAGGTAGCCGCCGTTGCGGTCCGCGTAGCGGGGTCCGATCTCGGAGAACAGCTTGGCGGTCACGTCCCGGTCGGTCAGCACCGACATCACCTGGCGCTTCTCGTGGAGGCCGCCCTTCTTGGCCTTGGTGATGAGGCGCTCGGCCACGGGCTTGAGCACCTTGGCCTTGGCCACGGTGGTGACCATCCCCTCGGAGGCGAAGAGGTGGGCGGCCATGTTGGACATCATGAGCCTCTGGTGAGAGGGGCTTCCCCCGAAGCGCGGGCCCTTCTTCGGCGCGGGCATCTCCCTACTCCTTCACTCGCAGGGACAGGCCCCGCTCGTCGAGCTTCTGGATGACCTCCTCGAGCGACTTCTGGCCGAAGTTGGTGATGGCCAGGAGGTCGTCCTCGGTGCGCTCCACGAGCTGGCCGATGGTGTCGATCTGAGCCCGCTTCAGGCAGTTGCGGGGGCGTTCGGAGAGGTCGAGCTCCTCGATGGCCAGGTCGAGGTCGAGCGAGGAGGTGCCGGCGGCCGCCGTGTCGCCGAGCTCGAGCCCCCGGGGCACGGAGGAGAGGTCGGCCAGCAGGCCGACCAGGTTGCGGAGGGTTTCGCCGGCCGAGGCGAGGGCGTCCTTGGGACTGATGGATCCATCGGTCTCGATGTCGAGTGTGAGCCGGTCGTAGTTGGTCGCCTGCTCGACCCGGGTGGGCTCCACGGCGAAGGCCACCCGGCGCACCGGGGAGAAGATGGCGTCGACGGGGATGACCCCGATGGTCGACGAGCGCTTGGCCCGGTCGACCGGCATGTAGCCGCGACCCTGCTCCACCGTGATGTCGAGGGCGAGGCGGCCCTTGCCGTTGACGGAGGCGATGTGGAGGTCGGGATTGAGGATCTCGACGTCGGCGGTGGGCTGGATGTCGGCCGCCGTGACCTCGGCGGGGCCCCGCTTGTCGAGGCGAAGGATGACCGGCTCGGGCGACTCCGACCGCAGCACCAGGTCCTTC
The DNA here is from genome assembly GCA_050743445.1 of Acidimicrobiia bacterium. Taxonomy (GTDB): domain Bacteria; phylum Actinomycetota; class Acidimicrobiia; order IMCC26256; family BP-133; genus CAWBJP01. The sequence continues at coordinate 628 of JBOGFO010000738.1, read as the reverse complement.
AGGTTCAGGATGATGTCGGTGACGTCTTCCTTGACCCCCTGAACCACGTCGAACTCGTGCAGGGCGTCGTCGAAGCGCACCTGGGTGACGGCCGCCCCCGGGATGGAGGACAGGAGTGTGCGGCGCAGGCTATTGCCGAGCGTGTGGCCAAAGCCGGGCTCGAGGGGGGAAACAGTGAAGCGCTGCCGGTTGCCCTCGGCCTCGCCCAGAGGCTCGACCGTCGGGCGCTGGATCATCAGCATTGAATGCGGCTCCCAGGGGTTACTTGGAGTACTGCTCGATCACGTTCATGTGCCGCCTAGACACGCCGCCGCTTCGAGGCGCGGCACCCGTTGTGGGGGATGGGGGTGACGTCCTTGATGCCGGCCACCTCGATCCCGGTGTTCTGCAGCGAGCGGATCGCCGTCTCGCGGCCGGATCCCGGTCCCTTCACCAGCACGTCGACCTTGCGCACCCCGTGCTCCATGGCCCGCCGGGCGCACTGCTCGGCGGCCAGCTGGGCGGCGAACGGCGTCGACTTGCGCGATCCCTTGAAGCCGACGTTGCCGGCGGATGCCCACGCCAGCACGTTTCCCTCGAGATCGGTGATGGAGACGATGGTGTTGTTGAACGAGCTCTTGATGTGGGC
>JBOGFO010000737.1:0-3032 GCA_050743445.1 Acidimicrobiia bacterium | reverse complement strand
AGGAGCTGGCCGACGAAGAGCAGCAGCGGGCCTCCCAGCTGCTGGTCGAGCCGCCGGGTCGCCTCGGGGTCGTCGTCCAGTTTGCTCAGCCGGTCGGTCTCGACCACCAGCGGCGACACCCGCACGTCGGGGTATCCGAGGTCCTCGAGCTCCCGGGCGTTGTAGATCGAGTCCGCCAGGGCGAGCCGGACGCGGGCCCGCAGGGCGGCGAGCTCCACCCGCCCACCCGCCAGCAGCTCGGCGAAATGGGGATCGACATGGAGGAAGTACCCCGGCGGGGTGATGTTGTGGTACTTGAGCACCAGGCGCTCGGACCGCTCCAGGAGGAAGGAGACCACCGCCGGCTCCCCGATGGAGGCGTGATAGATGAGCAGGTTGTCGCTCGTCCGGGCCGAGGGGCGGGATTCGTACTCTTCCAGGCGGTACACCTCGCCGGCCAGCTCCTCGTGGACGTAGCGGGCGAAGATCTCCGACGGCCCGACCTGGCGCAACAGCCGCTGGATGGCCATGGCATCGTTGGTCACCGCGTCCGCGGGCGAAGCCCCGACAACGACCTGGTGGATCTCCATCAGCGGGTGGCGACGAGCAGGTAATCCTGAGGGGCGAAGAGCAGCTCGTTGAGCCGGCGGTTGTTGGCCGTCGCCGCCGGGTCGTCCACTTCGGTGATCATGTCGTCGACCGGGGGCGGGGAGCGCCAGTCGATCTCGACGGTACTGAAGCCGGCCTCCTTGAACAGGAACATCAGGTAGGCGGGGTGCACCGGCCGCAGATGCGTCGGGTCGACGTAGAAGGCGTGGGCGAAGACGTAGAGGGACTGGGGGTTCACCGTCTCCACCAGCACCTGGCCTCCGGGACGCACCTTGGCGGTGGCCAGGTCGACCAGGTCGACGACCTCCTGGGGCGTCAGGTGCTCCACCACCTGGATGAGCACCAGCCCCCCCAGGGACTCGTCGTCCATCCGCTCCAGGAGGCGCAACCCGTCGCCGTGCTCGACCGGCAGGCCCCGGTCGCTGGCCGCCTTCACCAGCTCGGCGTCGAGGTCCACTCCCCAGGCCTCGACCCCCATCCCGGCCAGCAGCTCCACGAACTCCCCCCGCCCGCACCCCAGGTCGAAGACCGGGCCATGCCCGACCAGACGCTCGGCCACGTCGCGGTAGCGGGCCAGGAGGTCCTCACGGGAGCCGCGGAACTCATCCTCGAAGCGGGTCGCCGAGTACCAGGGCCGGAAGGCGCGGCTGTCGGCCGCCGGCTGGGCCGGGGCTCCTCCACCCGCCGCCGCCAACGCCGCCGTCCGCTCGTGGGCGGCCTGGCGGTCGATGATGGCCGCCACCTGGGCGGCGAGGTCGTCGCGGACCTCCCGGGTGAGGTCCTCCACCGCGGTGGTCAGCGCCACCAGCGCCTGGCGGACGGGCTCGGCGAAGAGCTGGGCCTGCTCCAGGACTCCCTGCGTCTGGCGGGCCATCAGCTTGGCCACCGCCTTGTGGAACACGGCGCCGGCGGGCATCTGGGATTCCAGCGGGATGCGGTCCCGGCGTAGAGGCAGGGCCTCCTCCACCCGGGCCAGCGGCCCCTGGAGGTCGACGGGACGGGCGGGCTCGAGCCGGCGGGCGAGGAGCCGGTGGAAGTGGGCGGCCAGGTCCTCTTCCAGTCCCGGCGGGTACTGCCCGGTCCGGCGGCGCTCCTCCACCTTGGCCCGCAACTCGGCCACGAGGGCGTCGACGTCCGGCTTCTCGTCCCGGCCCGGGCCCGGGGCCCGGGGTGTCCCCGTCGTTGACATGCCCTGGATGCTACTGGCGGCTCCCGACCGGCCGGAGGATCGGGACGGCGTCGGGGTGGCGCCGCCGAACTCGCCCCGCCTCAAGGCGCGGGCCCGAGACCGGAACCCCCGACCACGAGGCAAACCATGTGGGGTTTGGTCCAGATGGTACGTTACCTATATGCATACAGAGCCCACTCTTGTAGAACTCGACTCCCGGCACCGGGCAGCCCTGGGTCGGCTCGCTCGCCACTCCCGATACCTGGCCGAAGTCGACGACGACGGGATTATCACCCTGACCCCCGCCGCCGTCGTCTCCGCGCTCGAGGCCACGCTGATCTCCCGGCGGCCCGACCTGCTGCAACCCGCTGACCGCTCAACGCTGGTGTCAATCAAAGCCGATCGCCGGCATGCCGGCTGAGCTTCAAGCCACCGAGGAAGCCGCCGCAGCCCTGGATGCACTGCGGGCAGATCCCACCCGTCCAAAGCTGCGGGCCGCCGTGGAGCACGCCCTCGCCCGTCTCGAAGACGACCCAGGGCAAGAAGCCAACCGGAAGATCCGGTTCTCCGTCCCGCTCATGTGGGGAGTCAAAGCCCGAGGCGAAGAAGATTGGATCATCCTCTGGGAGACCGACCCCGAGGACAGCCTGGTCGTGACCATCAAGTACATCGGACCAGCGTCGTTTCTCTAGCCGCGGGAGAAGCCCCACTGCGTTGAGGGAGCCGCAGCCGCTGACCCGGGTCACCGCAGGGGAGGTCGATCCGGGCGGCGTAGGCGGTGCCCTCCGCATCGCCGGCATGGCCCGAGTGGACGGGTCCGGGATGGGCTTGATCTCGTCACCGCCGCCCTCAGGAAGCGGAGAAGCCGACGACGGGACGGCTGAGCGGCGTCCCACCCAGGTGGCCGAGGGCGGGGGCGGCCCCGAAGGGGTGGACCCGGCCGTCGGCGCCGGCGAGCCAGTACCCGGTGCCGGTGGCGTTGGCGCTGATGGACACGATGTTGCGGATGCCCTTCCCGCCGGCGGAGCCGAGGAAGCGGGCGTCGCCGAAGGTGAAGATCCCGCCGTCCGCCGCCGCCAGCCAGTAGCCCCGCCCGGTCGGAGTCGAAGCCATCCCCGCGATGGGCGAGTTCAGCGCCACCGCCCCGGTCGAACCGAAGAACCCGGCGTCACCGAAGGCGAAGATCCCGCCGTCGGACGCCACCAGCCAGTAACCATTGCCGGTCGGCGTCGGGGTCATGGCCACGATCGGCTGGTTGAGGCGCACGGCCCCGGTC
>JBOGFO010000736.1:0-2056 GCA_050743445.1 Acidimicrobiia bacterium | reverse complement strand
AGGCGATCTCGAGCAGGGTGCCGTAGAGGTCGAACACCAGGGCGTCGGGATCACGCACGGATGCGGGTCTACCACCTCGGGCGTGGTAATCCGAAGCCATGACCGGCTGGTTCCGGCTGCTGCTCGTCGCCCTGTTCCTGGCCGGCGCCTGCGACGGCGCCGGCCCCACGGCCCAGCCGCCGTCCACCACCACCCTGGCCAGCGCCGGCGTCGACACCGTGGTGCCCACCGCCCCTCCGGAGACGGAACCCCCGACCACCGCGGCCCCGGAAACCACCGTCACCACCGAGGACGAGGGCCCACCCGTGGTCCTGCGGGGGGACGGGCTGGGCGCCCACCACTTCGGCGACCCGGTCGACGAGGTCATCGCCGGCCTGACGCTGCGCTGGGGGCCGCCCAACACCGACTCGGGCTGGGTCCGGGCCGGCGACTCCCCCTTCGGGGTGTGCCCGGGCGACGAGGTCCGGGGCGTGGAGTGGACGGGCTTCCAGGTCCTGTTCTCGGGTGGGCCGAGCCCCTTCGGCCCGGCCGGGCGCCGCCACTTCTTCACCTGGAACTACATCGCCCCCGGCTCCCCCGATGCTCCCCGGCCCGACCCCGGGGGCAACCGCCCTCCGCTCCGGACCGAGGCCGGGGTCTCCGTCGGAGCCACGGTCGCCGACTTCCAGAGGGCCTACGGCGACCGCCTCGAGCTCTTCGACGACGAACAGGGCGCGGGCCCCGCCTACGGGATCGACACGCCCAACGGCCTGCTCAACGGAGGGGTGACAGCGCTGGACCCAGGTGGCATCGTGCGTTCCATGACCGGCGGCGGGGGGTGCGGCGAGTAATGGACCCGGTCAGGGCCCTCAAGCGCATCGCCTACCTGCTGGAGCGGGAGCTGGAGTCCTCCCACCGGGTGAAGGCCTACCGCAAGGCCGCCGCCATCATCGCCGAGCTGCCCGACGGCGAGCTCGAACGCCGGCTCCGGACCGGCAGCCTCCAGGACCTGCCCGGCATCGGGGAGAAGACCGAGCGGATCGTCGCCGAAGCGGCGGGCGGCGAGGTCCCCTCCTTCCTCCAGGAGCTGGAGGCCGCCCCCTCGGCCGTCCCCACGCTGACCGGCGACGGGCTGGCGCTGCGTTCGGCCCTCCAGGGCGACTGCCACACCCACTCCAACTGGTCGGACGGCGGTTCGCCCATCGACGAGATGGCGGAGGCGGCCCGCGACCTCGGGCACGCCTATACCGTCCTCACCGACCACTCCCCCCGGCTCACGGTGGCCAAGGGCCTGTCCCCGGAGCGCCTGCGCCAGCAGCTGGCGGTGGTGGCCGAGGTCAACGAGCGCTTCGTTTCCGAGGCCACCTCGGGCCCCGGGCCCCCCTTCCGCCTTCTCACCGGGATCGAGGTCGACATCAACGTCGACGGCAGCCTCGACCAGGACGAGGACCTCCTGGCCCGGCTCGACGTGGTGGTGGCCTCGGTCCACTCCAAGCTGCGCATGGACAAGGAATCCATGACCCGCCGCATGCTCCTGGCCGTGGCCAACCCCCATGTGGACGTGCTCGGCCACTGCACCGGTCGGATGGTGATGGCCCGGGGCGGGGGCGAGGGCAAGGGCCGGCCGGAGTCGGAGTTCGACGCCGACCTCGTCTTCGCCGCCTGCCTGCGCTTCGACAAGGCGGTGGAGGTCAACTGCCGCCCCGAGCGCCTCGATCCGCCCCGCCGGCTGCTGACCAAGGCGCTGGAAATGGGCTGCAAGCTGGCCATCGACACCGACGCCCACGCCCCCGGCCAGCTGGCCTGGCAGCCCTACGGCTGTGAGCGGGCCGCCGAGTGCGGTGCGCCCCCCGACCGGGTGATCAACACCTGGGACGAGGAGCGCCTCCTGGCCTGGACGGCCTCACACCCGGCCTGACCAGCATCTTCTGTGATACCCCGGGGGTACCTCGAGACCCCCGACCCGTATCATTGAGGATGGTGGATGGAATCCTCCTGGCCGGCGCGCTGTTCGTCACCCTCCTGGTGCCGGCCGTGGCCCTGTGGCGCATCTTCCGGGCCCGGCGCGCCTTCGGGA
>JBOGFO010000735.1:0-3479 GCA_050743445.1 Acidimicrobiia bacterium | reverse complement strand
CCCGGGGGGTGGTGGAGACCCGCCGCCTGCCCGCCTCCGGCGCCGGGCCCGCCCCCGACCGGCTCTTCATCGGCTCCGAGGGCACCCTCGGGATCATCACCGAGGCGTGGATGCGCATCTTCGAGCGGCCCCGCCACCGGGCCAAGGCGACGGTGCCCTTCCCCACCTTCGAGGCCGGGGCGGAGGCGGCCCGGGCGCTGGCCCAGTCGGGGCTCCACCCGTCGAACTGCCGGCTCCTCGACGCCACCGAGGCGCTCCTGGCCGGTGCGGGCACCACGCCCGTGCTGCTGGTCGGCTTCGAGTCGGCCGACCACCCGCTCACCGCCTGGATGGCCCGGGCGCTCGAGCTCTGCGCCGACTTCGGCGGGACCGTTCCCGAAGCGGCGTCGACCAGCACCGCCAGCGACGCCGCCAGTGACGCCGCCCGCGACGCCGGCAGCGACGCCTGGCGCCGTTCGTTCCTGGCCATGCCCTACATGCGCGACGGGCTGGTGACACTCGGCACGCTGGTGGAGACTTTCGAGACGGCGGTGACCTGGGACCGGTTCCCGTCCCTCCACGAGGCGGTGCTGGCCGCCATCACCGATGCGCTGGCGGCGGTGGGCGCCAAGGGCGGGTCGGTCGCCTGCCGGTTCACCCACGTCTATCCCGATGGCCCCGCCCCCTACTTCACGGTGATCGCCCCGGGCCGGGCCGGCGCCGAGCTGGAGCAGTGGGCGGCGGTGAAGGAGGTGGCATCGGACGCCATCGCCGCCCACGGCGGCACCATCACCCACCACCACGCCGTGGGCCGGGACCACCGGCGCCACTACGACGCCGAGCGGCCGGACCTCTTCGCCGAGGCGCTCCGGGCGGCCAAGCAGTCCCTGGACCCGGCCGGGCTCCTCAACCCCGGCGTTCTCATCGACTAACCCCCTGGGGCGAGCCCAAGGAAGCGGGGTGGGCTGCGGCGGCGCGCTGCTGGCTACGCTCGGTCCGATGGCCGCCGAGACCCTCGCTCCCACCCTGATGCCGCTGGCGGTGGCATCGGCCCTGATCGTGGTGGCCTCCGGGATGCTCATCTACCTGATCGGGCGGGGGACGGGCCCGGGCCCGGCGGACGCCGCCGTGGCCTACGAGCACGCGTGGGACCGGCTCGACTTCGCCACTCTGTGGAACCTGTCGTCCGACAAACTGCGCGACGGCCGGACCCGGGACGACTTCGTGGCCGGGAAGAAGGCCGCCTATCAGGGGGACCAGACGCTGACCCGGCTGGTCCGGACGGTGCGGCCCGAGGTGGTGGATGTGCGCGGGCCGCTGGCCCGGGTGGTGACCCACCTCGAACTGGCCGACGGGCAGAGCGTGCGCGACGAGATGCTGCTGGAACGGGTCGGTTCCGCCTGGAGGGTGACGGCCTACCACCTCGCATCGGCCGGAAAGGGCGAAACCTGACGCCGCCTGGCAGCGACCCCTTCCGATGGGTCTAGTATTGCGCCGCTCGCACTAGAGGGGGGCCAATCCGAGGAGGCGTTGTGCGCCACTACCTCGTGGTCGCCAACCAAACGCTGGGCCAGCCGCAGCTGATCGAGAAACTCCAGGTCTGCATGGCCGAGGGGCCGTGTCGCTTTTTCCTTCTCGTGCCCGCGACGCATGCGCACAACCTCGTCCGTTTCTCGCCGGCGGAGGCCTTCGCCATCGCCCAGCACCGCCTCGACAGTGCCCTGACCCGCCTCCGCCGGCTCGGCGCCGACGTCCATGGCGAGGTCGGGGACCCCAGTCCCATCGTTGCGATCGGAGACGCCCTGCGCCGCAGCAGCTACGACGAGCTCATCCTGTCCACCCTCCCGCCGGGGCCCTCGCAGTGGCTGCGCCGCGGGGTTCCGGACGGCATCGAGCGGCTCTTCAACCGGCCCGTCACCCTGGTGGTGGCGGAGTCGGATGCGACCGAGACCCTGGAGGTGGCGACATGACCGCCGTCGTCCCCGAGCGACGGTCCAGCCGCCAAGGCGTATCCGCGCCCTGGCTGGTGGGCCTGGCGCTCAGCCTGGTCGGGGAGTGCAGCGACGACGACGTGGCCGTCAAGGCGCTGGTGGCGGAGGCGGCCGACAGCCGGCGCGCCCTGGAGGGCGCCTACGGCCGGGCCGTGGCCCTGGTGGCCGAGTATCCCGACGACCCTCAGGTCAAGACGACCTGCGACCTCCTGGCCCGGGCCCTGCACCGGGTGGTGCGCGAGGGCGAGGGGCGCGCCTGATCCGTTGAGGCGCCGGATCCTGTTCGTCTGCGTCCACAACGCCGGGCGGTCCCGGATGGCCGCCGCATTCCTCGACCACCTGGCCGGCGATCGCTACGAGGCGGTCTCGGCCGGCACCGAACCGGCCGCCCGGACCCACCCCGAGGTGCTGCACACCATGGCCGAGGCGGGGATCGAGGTGGCGGACGAACCGGGGACGCTCCTCACTTCCGACCTGGCCGGCTCGGCCGAGCGGATCATCGGGATGGGCTGCGGCATCGAGGAGGCCTGCCCCGCCCTCTCCGTCCCTCTGGAGGACTGGGGCCTGCCCGATCCCAAGGGCCGCCCGGTCGAAGAGGTGCGGGTCATCCGCGACACCACCCGGCGCCTGGTCGAACGCCTGGTCGCCCGCCTCGACACCGAGGCCGACGTCACCTGAGGGCCGCCAGGCCCGTCAGCCGGGCCGGCGGGGCCGGCGGATCCGGGCGCTGAGCAGGTCCCGGAGGCTCACCATCCCCACCACGGTGTCACCGTCGAGGACCGGGAGGTGGCGGAAGCCGTGGGTGGCCATGAGGGTGGCCGCCTCCTCCACGTCGGTCTCGGAGGTGACGGTGATGGGTTCCGGGGTCATCCAGTCCCTCACCTTGGCGGCCGTCAGGTCGGACCCCGACCCGGCGGCCCGCAGCGCGTCGCGCTCGGTGAAGATGCCGACCAACCAGGGCCCGTCGATCACCACCACCGACCCGACGCGCCCCTCCACCATGACCTGAGCCGCCTCGGACACCGACTGGACCGGCGTGGCCGAGAAAACCTTGGTGCTCATCAGGTCCCCCAGTCGGGCCATCGTCAGTCACCCCCACCGGTGTCCACCTCACCCCCGGCCGGGGTGGCGGCCTCGGCCAGTTCCTGGTTCAGCCGCCGCCACAACGTGCCCGCCCAGGAAGCGATGTGGGGCCAGTCCCGCCAGAAAATTTGGAGGGTCGTCTCGTCGAGATCCTCCAGCGCCACGTCCACCGGCAGCGCATCCGCCACGTCGCTGAACGCCTCCATGGCGTCGAGCAACTGCAGAGCCGTGTCCCCCCCCACCGGACCTCCTCGTAACAATCCCACAAATGCGCGCGATCATAGGGGCCTGCGGGCGTATCCCAACTGGTAGAGGAGGCGCTCTTAAACAGCGCTGAGCTTCGGCTCGTGTGGGTTCGAGGCCCACCGCCCGCACCGATCAGACGTGGCCGACGGCGGCCACTAGGCGCCCGAGGAGAGAGAGACC
>JBOGFO010000734.1:0-6306 GCA_050743445.1 Acidimicrobiia bacterium | reverse complement strand
CCCGAGCTCGGCGGCGAGAGCCCGGAGGGCGGCGGGTTCCAGCTCCAGGTCGAGGAGACGGTCGCCCGCCACCAGGGTGGCGGCAGCGTCGGCTGAGCCTCCGCCCAGGCCGGCGCCCGCCGGGATCTCCTTGTGGAGCAGGATCTCGAGGCCGGCGCCGGCGAAGGCGCCACCCCCGTCGCCCGCCACCTCCAGGATCCGGCGGGCGGCCCGGACGGCCAGGTTGTCGGCCCCGGCCGGCACTCCGGCCGCCGCCCGGCCCGACAGGGGCCACAGGAAGGTCTCGGCGGTGGGATGGAGGCAGATGCCGAGCACGTCATGGGGGTCCTCGAGCGACACCACCAGAGCGTCGAGGTCGTGGAAGCCGTCGGGCCTCCGGCCCAGCACCCGCAGCGACAGGGTGAGCTTGGCCCGGGCCAGGACGCGCCGCGACCGGGTGCCGCTGTCACCGCCTTCGCCGAGGTAGCCCATGCTCATGGCGACACCGCGGTGCGGGCCAGGGCGGCCCACTGCTCGAGGGACAGGGCCTCGGCCCGGGCGGTGGGGTCCAGGCCGGCGGCGACCAGCAGGTCGATGGTGGTGGGGCCGAGGAGCGGGCCCAGCGCATGGCGCAGCATCTTGCGGCGCTGGGCAAAGCCGGCCCGGGCCAGCTCGAACAGCCGGGCCGGAGAGGGCACCTCCACCGGCGGGACACCCAGCCGGTCGAAAGCGACGAGGGCGGACTCGACCCGGGGCCGGGGCACGAACACGGTGGGGGGCACCACGGCCAGGACCGAGGGCCGGGTGAAGAAGGCGACCTTGACCGACACCGCCCCGCATTCCCGGGTCCCGGGGGCGGCGGCCAGCCGCTCCGCCACCTCCCGCTGGACCAGCACCACCAGCGAGACCAGCCCGGGCACCTCCTCCAGCAGCCGGACGATCAAGGGCGTGGCCACGTTGTAGGGCAGGTTGGAGACCATGGTGGCGTTGGCTCCGCCCAGGAGGTCGTCGTAGTCGACAGTGAGCGCGTCACCCTCGACGACCCGCACCCAGCGCCGGTCGGCCAGCACCTCGGCGAGCAGGGGCACCAGGTGGCGGTCGAGCTCCAGGGCGGTCACCGACCCCTCGGGCCCGACCTCGTCGGCCAGGGCCAGGGTGAGCGACCCCACCCCGGGCCCCACCTCCAGCACCCGGTCACCGGGGGCCACCCCGGCCAGGCGCACGATGCGCCGGGCGGTGTTGGGGTCGGCCAGGAAGTTCTGACCCAGGGCCCGGCTCGGCCGGATCCCGTGGGCGGTGAGCAGCCCCCGCACGTCCCCGGGGGACAGCAACCGGCTTCCCGGGGGTCCGGGGGCTCCACCGGGGGTCACGGCCAGAACACGGCTCGGGCGTTGTGGCGGGTCAGCTCGGCCACCGCTTCGGGGCTGGTCCCCCGGGCTGCGGCCACCGCCGCGCCCACCGCCGGCAGGTAGGCCGGCTCGTTGGGACGGCCCCGGTGGGGAACGGGGGCCAGGAAGGGTGAATCCGTCTCCACGAGCAGTCGGTCGTCGGGGGTGAGGGCCGCCGCGGCCCGGACGTCTGCGGCGTTGGGGAACGAGACGATGCCCGAGAACGACAGCCACGCCCCCAGGTCCAGGGCCCGGCGGGCCTCCTCGGGACCGCCGGTGAAGCAGTGGAACACGGCCCGGGCGGGCACGCCCTCGCTCTCGAGCACGGCGAAGGTCTGCTCCCAGGCCTCCCGGGAGTGGATCACGAGCGCCAGGTCGAGCTCGGTGGCGAGCCGCACCTGGGCCCGGAAGGACTCCTCCTGGGCCGCCTCCGGGGAGTGGTTGTAGTGCAGGTCGAATCCCGCCTCGCCCACCGCCACCACCCGGGCCTCGCCGGCCAGCCGGCGCAGTCCCTCCCACTCGGCCTCGTGGCGGAAGGCGTCGTGGGGGTGGAGCCCGACGGTGGCCCAGATCCGGTCCTTCGAATTGGCCAGATCCACCGCTTCCGTCGATGTGGCGAGGTCGGTGCCGACACAAATCATGCGGCCGACGCCGGCGGAAACTGCCCGCTCAATGGCACTTTCTGCCCCCTCATTCCCCATCAGAAGGTGGCAATGAGTGTCAATCCATGTGTAGGCGGGGCCGTTCTGGGGAACGTCCATGGAGAAATTTGGTTCGATGACCCAGAAGGGTGGCACGAGTGGCATCCTCAGCCTCGCCTCGATTCGGGCCCCACGATATGGCTTCCCACCGGAGGCCCGGCGCCAGGTCCACCGGCATGGCCCGGAAAGTGGACGAGCTCGGGCGGATGGTTCTGCCCTCTGAGCTGCGTCGACGCTTTCGTATCCACGAAGGGGACTACCTCGGGATCCACGTGGAGGACCAGCGGATCATCCTCACGAAGGTGGAGACCGGCTGCGTGTTCTGCGACTCGGGCGACGGCCTGGTCTCCTTCCGGGACAAGTACGTCTGCGCCCAGTGCCTGGAGGGGCTACACCGGGCCTGATCCGGGCAGGTTGCTGGCCAATTCATAGGCCCGACGGCGGCTGACCCCCAGCCGCCGGGCGGTCGCGTCCGCCGCGTCCCGCCGTGACGCCCCCCGCTCCAGCTCCGCCCGCAGGGATTCCAGGATCTCGTCGTCCCCCGGTTCGGGCCGGGCCGGCGCCGGACCGAGGACGATCACCTGCTCGCCCCGGGCCTCGGGCCCACCGTCCACCGCCTTCCCCAGCGTCCCCCGCCACACCGTCTCGAACAGCTTCGTGAGCTCCCGGCCCACGGCCACCGGCCGGTCGGGGCCGCAGGCGGCAGCCAGGTCGGCCAGGGTGGCGGCCAGGCGCCGGGGGGACTCGAAGAGGACGGCGGTGCGGTCCTCGGAGGCCAGGGCCCCCAGCCGGGCGGCACGCTCGGCTCCCTTGCGGGGCAGGAAGCCCTCGAAGACGAACCGCGCGGTGGGCAACCCGGAGATCACCAGGGCGGAGAGGGCGGCGCTGGGGCCGGGAACGACCTCGACAGGCAGATCGCGGGCCAGGGCCGCCCGCACCAGGCGCTCGCCGGGGTCCGAGATGCCGGGCATCCCCGCGTCGGTCACGTAGGCCACCCGCAGGCCGGCGGCCATCTCCTCCACCAGGCGCGCCGCCACCTCGGCTTCGTTGTGGCCGTGGAGCGCCACCAGGCGCCGGGGGGCGACGGCCACGCCGGCGTGGGTGAGGAGCGCCCGGGTGCGGCGGGTGTCCTCGGCGGCGATGACCCCGGCCCCGGCCAGGGCTTCCACCGCCCGCGGGGAGAGGTCGCCCAGGTTGCCGATGGGGGTCCCCACCAGCACCAGCCCGCCGGAGGTCATTCCCGGACTTCGAGCTGATCGCCGGGGAGGAGCTTCCAGCGCTCGAAGGCACCGGCCCGGGCTTCGACCACGAACGTCGCGCTCCACACCGGACGCGACACCCGCCGGACGGGCAGCGTGTCCACCCGGAGGACGAGGCCGGAGCGGTCACAGAAGGCGACGTCGACGGGAAAGCGCATCCCGAAGGTGTGGACCTGCCGGCAGTGGCGCAGCATCAGGGCTCCCTCGAAGTCGTCGCGGCCGCGCAGGCCCCGCATCCGGCCCCGGGCCCGGAGGGGAACCTCCAGGCTGGCCAGCACGGCCCCATCACGGACAAGCCACGCCACCGCCCACCGCCCACCGTCCGTCAGACGTTGAATCTGATCTCGAGGACATCGCCGTCCTGGACCTCGTACTCCTTGCCCTCCACACGGAGCCGCCCCGTCTCCTTGGCCCGGGCCCAGGAACCGATGCCGAGCAGCTCGTCCCAGCGGATCACCTCGGCCCGGATGAATCCCCGCTGGAGGTCGGAGTGGATGACGCCGGCGCATTCCGGCGCCCGGGCCCCGGCCCGGAAGGTCCAGGCCCGGCTCTCCTTGTCGCCGGTGGTGAGGAAGGTGCGCCGGCCGAGGAGGTGGTATGCCGCCCGGGCCACCCGGGGCACAACGCCATCGCCCAACCCGAGGCCCTCGAGCAGCTCGGCCCGCTCGTCGGGGTCGAGGCGGGCGGCCTCGGCCTCCAGCTGCACGCACACCGCCATCGCACCTGTGTTTCCGGGGCCACCCCCGACCCCGGGCCCGAAGGGGGCGGCGTACTTGTCGGCCTCCTCGAGCTGGTCCTCGCCGATGTTGACCACCACCAGGACGGCTTTGTTGGTGAGCAGGAAGGACGGGCGCAGCAGCTCGCGGTCGTCGGGCCCGAGCGTCGCCCGGTACAGGGGCGTGCCCTCGTCGAGGACGGCCGCCGCCCGCTTGAGCGCCGCGATCTCGGGGGCGAGGGAGCGGTCGCCCTTGAGGGCCTTCTCCTGGCGGACGATGCGGTTCTGCACCGACGCCAGGTCGGTCAGGACCAGCTCGAACTCGAGGGTGGCGAGGTCGTCGGCGGGATCCGACCCACCGGGGATGGACGGGTTCTCGAAGGCACGCAGGACGTAGACGAGCGCGTCGACCTCCCGCAGGCTCCCGAGGAAGCGGTTGCCCAGCCCCTCTCCCGTGTTGGCCCCTTTCACCAGGGCGGCGATGTCGACGAACTCGGCCCCGGCCGGGACCACCTTGCGGGACTCCGACATCTCGGCCAGGCGCTCGAGGCGCTCGTCCGGCACCTGGGCGATCCCCACCGAGGACTCGGTGGTGGAGAACGGATGGGGGGCGACGCCGACGCTGGCGCCGGTCAGGGCGTTGAACAGCGACGACTTGCCTGCGTTGGGCACCCCGACCAGTCCCAGTCTCTCCATGGGGGGCAGGCTACCGACCGGCGAATGCCGGAGGGAGTGGGGCGTCGAGGGCGGCCTCGAGGGCGCGGCGGTAATCGACCCCGGGAACCTCCACCGCCCCCAGGCTGGCCAGGTGGGGGGTGACCCACTGGACATCGAGGAGCCGGCGGGGGTCGCCGTCCTCCCGGAGGACCTCCACCAGCCCGAGGAGGGCGACCTTGGAGGCGTCGGTCGCCCGGTGGAACATCGACTCGCCGGCGAACAGGCCGCCCACGGCCACGCCGTAGAGGCCCCCGGCCAGGGTGCCGTTCGCCCGGTCCCAGGCCTCGACGGAATGGGTCCATCCCAGCTCGTGGAGCGCGCAGTAGGCGTCGACGATGGCCGGGCGGATCCAGTGGCCGCCCGTGGGCCGGGGCTCGGCACAGGCCGCCACCACCTCGGCGAAGGCGGAATCGACCCGGATCTCGAACCGCCGGGCCGAGCGCACGAGCGACCGCGTCACCCTCATCCCGTCGAGGGGGATGACGCCCCGGGGGTCGGGCGCCCACCATCCGAGGACCCGCCCCCGCCGGTCGAGGTGCATGGGGAACAGACCCTGGCGGTAGGCGGCCAGCAGCGTGCCGGGAGCGAGGTCCCCGCCGACGCCGACGACCCCGTCCGGGTCGGCCAGCCCCGGGTCGGGCAGGCGCCAGCGGCACGGCGGCGGCTCGATGGGAGGCACCGCCTCAGACTCTCGGGCTCGCTCCGGCTCCGAGGAGGGCGTCGAGGTCGGCCAGGGCCTGCTCGGGGCCGCTGACCACGATGCCGGCCAGGCCGGCGCTCTGGGCGGCGGCGACGTGCCCGGGGCTGTCGTCGAGGAACACGGCCGCCTCGGGGGCGACGCCGAGGCGCTCGCAGGTGAGGAGGAGGATGGCCTCCTCGGGCTTGCGGAGACCGACGGCGGAGGAGTCGATGATCACGTCGAAGTCGTCGACGGGGACGGTGGACATCCAGACCTCGGCCCACTCGGCGACGTTGTTGGTCAGGATCGCCGTCCGGTAGCCCGCGGCCCGCAGCTCCCGCACCCGGTGGACGACCGGCCAGTACACGTCGACCCGGAGCGCCTCGAGGAAGCGGTAGTAGAAGCGGTCGTCGATGGGGCTGCCCAGGTGGGACTCGGAGCGGGCCACCAGCCGCTGGTTGAACTCGGCCAGGGTCATCCGGCCGGTCTCCAGCAGGTGCCAGTCCGGGGTCTGGCCGTCCTTGGCGTCGTAGATGGCCCAGGCGGCGGCGGTGGCGTCCCCGCCGGCGATGGCGTCGCGCTGCGCCCCGGTGGGCGGGCCGTCGCCGAAGATCAGGCGGAGCAGCGACCCCTTGGGGTAGCCGTTGTCCCGTTCGAACTCGGAGAGGCCGACGAAGGGCGGCGTGGAGAGCACGCCCCCGAAGTCGAAGATGACGGCCTCGATCCTCGCACCCATTGGTAGTCAGGGGCGCGGTGCCGTTGCTGGCCCGTTTCCCCATCCCCCTTTCAATCCGTACGTGCGGTTTTCCCGCATACGGCTTACCGACGGTCTTCTTGACATGGTTACGCTGCCTTGGGGTAGCGGATG
>JBOGFO010000733.1:0-19220 GCA_050743445.1 Acidimicrobiia bacterium | reverse complement strand
ATGCCGATCACCGTCGCCCCGGACGAGTCGAGTTCGGGCCGGGCGTCGCGCAGCGAGCAGGCCTGGGTGGTGCAACCCGGCGGATCCCCAGCCTTGGGTGCCATGTCCCTGTCCTCCTCATCCAAGTCTGCCGGGACCCCATGACCCTATCGGTGGCCTGGGACGAGCACTCTCCGTTCGGCGTCGTGGCCAGCTGTCGGTGGCCACGACGAATTGCCCGGGCACGGCCATTCCGACCCGGAACGGAACGTCGTTGAGTCATGCGCCCGTCACGGTGGTTCCGGGACTGCAGGGCATTGTCGCGGCGTCGCCGTCCCGCCGAGGATCACTCGCAACCGGCCTCAGCGCGCCGCTGTCTCTCCCACGTAGAACTCGGTGATGGGCTTCAACATGTCCGGGTAGCTGGGGTCGTCAACCGATGTCTCGAACATGCGGGTCTGGCGCGAAGGCGGCCAGCGGGCAGGCCCCTGGCCGTAGGAGAGGACGGGCGACAGTCCGCCCAGGTCCACATCGGGCATCGTTTCGAAAGCCTTGAGCACTCCCGCCCGCGTCAGGTTGTCCATGGTGTCTGCCCGCTTGAGGATCTCGGCGACGATGGCCGCCTGGATCCAACCGTGCAGGAACAACGGCTCGGGTTTCTGCTCCGGGGAGTACCGGGCGATCGCGTCGAGCATCGCCTTCATGCCGGGCTCGTCTTCGCCCCAACGGGCGAAGGGCCCAGAGGTCTTCCAATGCTGCTCGAACAGGGGCTTCAGTGCCGGGTTGTCGGCGATGAGCTGGCGATGGAAGGAGAAGTAGGTGCCGATGAAGGTGGGGGTGAACCCGATCTCGGCGCAGCCCTCCACGATCTTGAGGGTGACTGCCGGTGTCGTCGTCATGAAGACGTAGGCGGCCCCAGAAGCTTTCAGAGCCGCAACCTGGGCTGACAGATCGACGTCTGCCGGCTGATAGGTGACGCTGGCAACGACGTCAAGACGGTGCAGCGGTGCCGCCTCTTCGATCCCGGCGAGGCCGTCGGCGCCGTAGTCGTCGGCCTGGGTCACGGCCGCGATCCTGGTGCCAGCGGGGTGGGGAAGGCTGCCGGCAACCCAGTCGACCCCGTTCGACATCTCCGTGCGGTACGGCGTCCCGGTCATCACAAGATGAGGATCGGTGGCCAGCCCGGAGAACCGGGCGACCGGGCTCGCCAGCAGCCCGTCGCGGGCCAGGTCTTCCCTGAAGAATGCGAGAGGGTAGACCTGCTCAAACATAAGGACGGACTGCGTCATGTCCTGGTACTGCTTCGCCGCTATGTCCTGATTGAACTGGTGGTCGGCGACGACCAGGCGCACCGTGCGTCCATTGATGCCGCCGCGATCATTGAGCGCCTGAAAGAAGAGCCGGGCGGCCTTGACCCTCGGTCCGCCGATGGCGCTTCTCGGCCCCGATTCGTCGCTCAGGACGCCCAGTCGGATCTCGGTGTCGCTTACGCCCGGTCCACTCCGGCCGCTTTCCCCCACCCCGTCGCGGCTGTCCTTTCCACCGCAGGCGACGACGAGAAGCAGGACCGCAACGAAGATGCAGGACCGTCTTCTCATCAGTGCGACCCTTCAGCGGCGGGATCCCGAGCCTACTCATGGCCGCAGTCGTTCTCACCGACACGACGGGTCTATCAAGGAGACCTGTGTCGCCCGTCACAGTTGGGCCGTCGCTCGGTCGCTTGACCACCGGCACGCTCAGACGTAGACCGGCCTTGACCACCGGCATGCTCAGACGTAGACCGGCTGTGTCCACCGGCGAAAGTGAGGTTCTCCCGATGCCCCACTACCTGCTCCAGGCTGCCTACACGCCCGAGGCGTGGGCGGCGATGACGAAGAACCCCCAGGACCGCGCGACTGGCGTCGCCTCGATCATCGAAAGCCTCGGCGGCCGGCTAGAGGCGTCCTACGTCAGCTTCGGCGACTACGACGCCGTCGTCGTGGCCGAATTCCCCGACAACCAGACCGCGGCCAGCTTCTCGATGCGGGCCGCGAGCGCTGGTCACCTGAAGGCATTGCGGACCACGCCGCTCTTGACGATGCAGGAGGCCATCGAGGCCATGGGCAGGGCCGGGTCCCTGGACTACCCGGTCCCCGGGTAGCCGAGGGGAGGCCCCCAGGGCGATTTTGGCTTCCCGGCACCCGCCTCAGTACGCGCGCCCGGAAAGACGGCTGGATCGCTGGATAATGTCGAATCACGGAATCGCGCCAAGTCGGCCTTTCGGCTACAGGCCGGCGGCGATTACGTGCCGTCCCTACCTTGAGCGTAAGACCTCCGGCGCGGTCAATCGTGGTTATCCGCGGCGAGCGCGATCCGGCGTTCGCTAACCCGCGAGTCGTGTCCCGCAACCGACACAGAAGGCTGCCGCCCCGAACGTGCGGCCCCACAGGCCGGGCAGAGCGGACTTCCGCTGCGCTCGGGACAGCCCGTGCCTTGCCCTGCGGCCTCCCTCGAAGGAATCCGCGATCGTCATCGCCCACCACCAGGCGGTCATGGCGCACGCCGACTGGATCATCGACCTCGGCCCCGGCGCCGGCCACGACGGCGGCCAAATCGTCTTCGAAAGCATCCCCGCCCACCTCGTCGCCGCCCGCTCCACCCTCACCGGCCAACACCGAGCCACCTACGTCAGCCCCTGACCAAGGCCCATCCGCCCCCGTGGCTGCCCCGTGTGGAGTCCACCCCGTGTGGAATATGGCTGCGGTCCTCCGGCAGCCCATAATCCACGGGAAGAAATACCCGCTGGTGGCCGCCGAGCTCCCGGAGCGGCTGGCCGCCTGACCCCTTGTGGGGCAACGGAAGCGCGTCGAAGCGGTGCGCACTGGCGGTGTATTCCCGGGCCGGGTGATGCGCGTCTAATGCGCATTACGCTCCCCTGGGAGCGCCTCGTCGGCCAGCGTAGGCTTCCCGCCGGAGCCCGCCCCGAGGAGGTCAGCCGATGGCCCGGTTCTCGGTGTACGTCCCCGACGCCTTGTGGCGCCAGATCCTCGACCAATGGCCTGATTTCAACTTCTCACAGGCCCTGCGGCTGAAACTGGCGGAGGTCCTGGCCAACGGCGACGAGCCCCCGATGTACCTGTGTGAGAAGTGCGGGGTGCGGGTGCGTTGGCCGGGACCGGCGAAGCGGGCTCGACGGACGGCGTCGTAAGACACCCTGGTCACACCTTCACACTCCGTAACAGCTTGTAGAGCGGGGTGGACGGCGCGAGGGTCGCCGGCGTGCCGTGGCCCGAACGCATCGTGGCTTGTCCGGAGTGCGGGGCGGAGCGTTCCACTAGGGCCGGGATGGGAACGACGCTTGCCTGCCCGAACGGCCACAAGTTCCGGGCGCCGCCGCGGGCGCCGCTGAGCGACCCGGAGCCGACGCCGTCGTTGCCTGATGGGCCGCGGGTGAAGAGGGCGAAGGCGTCGGCGACGGTGGTGCGCCAGAACGCCCGGGGGAGAGCGAAGAAGAACTCACCTACGGCGGGTGATGGGGGCGCTGCGCCTCCTGCGGCTCCGGCTCAGCCGGGTCCGCCGCCGACACCGGTGGAGCCGGCGGCGGGTGGAGATGACCCGCCCGCCCCGGTTCCCGATCCGACGGGCGACGGCGGCCGTCAGCGTCAGCGGGCGGCGGGGCGCCGTGGTGGGCGTGCCTTCTACGAGCGGCGCATCATGCGGAGGGCATCGTGAGCGCCCGGGCGGGCAACTCCGCCACCGGGGTGAACGAACCGACGATCAAGCCGACCATGAAGGCTGACCTGACGGTGGGGCCGGCGCCGCCGCCGGAGGTCCGGGCTCCGGCTCCGGGCGAGGGCCTGGTCGACGACGTCGTGCTGTTGGAGGAGTCGGTTCCGCAGGTTGACGAGACGGTGGTGCGGTCGATGCTGCGGGCGGTGGGCGGCGGGCTGGGCTACGGCCTGGGGGACGAGGACGTCCCTGATCATTGGCGGTTCACCGAGGGGGAGCTCGACGATCTCACCCCGCCGCTGACCCGGGTCATCAACCGCAACGCCAAGCTGCGTCGGGCGGTCATCCGCGGCGACGAGATGGCGGTGGGGGTCGTGGTGGCCGGCTATGTGGGCCGCAACGTCAACGAGGGCTACAAGGCCGGGAGGGCGCGCCGTGAACGCGACGGAGAAACTCCGGATGCACAAGGAGATGTTCGAGCCCATGGCCCGGGCCTGGTTGGCGGAGGCGGCGGGTGGGAGAATGGGGCAGGGGATGGTCGTGGCCATGATGACCCCGCTGGTGGAGACGTGGATCGATGACTACATCGGTCGCCCCCCGGAGGTCCTCGACGCCGAGCTCGCCGCCATCATCGACGTCATCGGCCGCCTCCGATCCGACGACGCCCGGGCTGTCGTCGCCCACCCCGACGGGGCGCGGTGGCTCGACCCGGCCGCCTACGAGCTCGTCCCCGCGGGGGATCCGCTACGAGGATCGGATCTTCGTCACGGGCAAGTCGGGGACGGGCAAGTCGCTTCTGGCCCGGACGGTGTTCCTCTCGGCTGAGGCCCCCCGGCTGATCGTCGACCCGATGGACTCCGACAAGACGGAGGTGCCGGGGGCGGTCACGTTCCGGGATCCGGCCCGGGTCCCCAAGGATGTGGCCACGGCCCGGTTCGTGCCCCGCGACCCCGACGACGAGGCCGCCTACGACGCCGTCTACCGGTGGGCCTTCACCCACTACCCCCGATTCGTGTGGCTCGACGAAGCCGGCCAGGCCGCCCCGGCCCAGGGTGGCCCCCGGTGGTTGAACACCTACCAGGTGCAGGGCCGGAAACGGTCCCTGGGTCACGTGGCGTGCCACACCCGGCCCCGGGAGGTCAACCGCAACCTCATCGCCCAGGCCAACCACGTGTTCATCTTCGATCTCCCCAACCCCGATGACCGCCGCCACATCGCCAACCTCGTCGGGCTCCCGGTGGCCGAGCTCGAGGCCGACCTCTTCGCCCTCCCCGACCACGGCTTCTTGTGGTGGGACGGCGACGTCTTGCTGTCGTGTCCCCCGCTCAAGGTGCGCCGTACATGAATGGACTCGCCGTCAACGGCAACCGGGCCGCCCGCCGGGCCACCGGCCAGGGGCGGCCGTATGGGGACCTGCTCGTCACCCGGGATGGCCCGTTCGTCTTCGTCGGGCTGCGGGGCTCGGGGTTCGTCCGCCTCACCGCCAACCAAGCCCACCTAGTCGCCGCCCTGCTCACCGACCTGGCCGAGCTGGCCAGCAACCCAACCGAGGAGACCTCGTCGTGAACGACACCCTCCGCATCGCCCTCATCGCTGTGCTGGCCGTGGCCGTGGCCAAGATGCTCGTCCCCCGGGTGCCGGGCCTGTCCGCGTTCGCCGGCTACCTGTAGGGAGGCCCCGCCATGACGCAGGAGCTGAGCTTCTGGGGCGCGGTCGCTCTCGTGGCCGTGGCCGCCATCGCCCTGTTCAAGATCCTCGCCGCCAAGGTCGGTGACCGGGTTCCGGCCCTGGCCGAGCTGGCCGCCTTCATCTAACCCACCGCCGGCCGATCGGCCGCCGCTTCGAGGAGAAACCCCATGCCTGTCGGAACCGGTTCCGAGATCCTCCGCACCATCCCGGCGCAGCCGTTCGTGCCCGACCCCAACGCCTTCTTCCAGCAGACCTCCAAGACGATCCTGACCCCGCGGGTGCCGCCCATCCCCGGGCCGGGCGCGCCGGTGAGCCTCCAGCTCCTCCAGGCCGGCATCGTCAGCAAGCTCCAGATCACCTTCGTGGGGTCCCTGGTGGTGTCCACCGCCGACGCCACCACCATCGCCTCCACCTGGCCCTACGGGCTCCTCAACCGGTTCCGACTGTCGGCCAACGGCCAGAACGACCTCTTCTCCTGCGACGGGGTCGACCTCCACGTGCTCCGCTACCTGCTGTTCCCCGCTTTCGTGAACTTCGTCGACGACTTCCCCGGCGAGGTCGGCGCCGCCGGCACCGTCGCCGTCGGCACCCACCCCCTCTACCTGACCTGGGATGTGGGCGTCGCCGCCGACCAGACGAGCTTGATTGGCGCCCTCTATGCCCAGAGCTCGGCCACCAACCTGACCGCCGAGCTGACCAGGCCCGCGACGAGGACCTGTTCTCCACCACCGCCGCCGACGTGGCCATCTCCGGGTCGTTCTACCTCCAGGAGACCCTCTTCCAGGTCCCCGTCGACCCCGAAGGCAAGCTCATCACCCCCGACCTGTCCCGCCTGCATGGGTTCCAGGCCATCGACTACCCCATCTCGTCGGTGGGGGAGACCCGCCTTCCGCTGATCCGTTCCGAGGGCCAGCTCATGCGCCTGCTGATCCGGGCCCGCAAAGCCGGAGCCCCGCTCTCCGCGCTGCCTTCCACGGCGGCCGCCTCGAAGATCGACGCTGTCCGCCTCGAATACGGCGGGAACCAGCGGCCCTACACGTTCCAACCCGCCGGGCAGCTCCTGGCGCTGAACAACCAGCACTACGGCGCCCGCTGCCCTACGACTACCTGTGCTTGGACTTCGTCAAGGAGAACCCGATCCGAGACGCCGTGTTCATGCAGGGCGTCACCGAGCTGGCCGCCTTCGTCGACCTCAACGACGCCGTCAACCCGGCCAACTGCGTCGCCCGCCTGGTCCAAGAAACCCTGTTCTGAGGAGGCCCCGCAATGCCCGGACCGTGGGACTTCACCGCCGCCTCCCTCTACGGCGGCGCCCCATCACCCCAACCCACCGCCACCAACACCGTCGACCACGCCCCGGGAACTCCCGAGCCGATGGCGCGCACCGTGGCCCGCCCCGTCGGGGTCCGCGGTGACGCCACCCTGGTCCTCGTCGGGATGCTCGGCCTGGCCGCCCTGCTCATGTGGCGGACCGGCTGACCGTGGAGACCTTCGCCTCCGGGGCCCTGATCTTTGTCGCCCTCATCGCCTTCAACGCCTACCGGCGCGGCGAGCTCGGCGACTGGGCCCGGGCGAAGTTCTTCAACCAGGAACCCGGCGCCGCCGGCGTCGAGGCCCTGCCCCAGTCGGCCACGGCCCGGATCCTCGACGCCGGCGCCGCCGGCGCCCTCACCCAGGCCCACGGCACCACCTCGGGACCCGGCGGGCTGGCCTGGCCTGTCTCGGGCACCCTCACCAGCGGCTTCGGACCCCGAGGCGGTCGCCACCACGACGGCATCGACCTGGCCGTGGCCACCGGCACCCCCGTGCGCGCCGCCCGGGCCGGGCGGGTCATCGCCGCCGGCTCCTCCGGCGGCTACGGCCTCAAAGTCGACCTCGACCACGGCGGCGGCCTCGTCACCCGCTACGCCCACCTCTCCCGCATCGACGTCCGCTACGGCACCGACGTCACCGGCGGCGCCACCATCGGCCTGTCGGGCAACACCGGCGAATCCACCGGCCCCCACCTCCACTTCGAGGTCCGCCGCAACGGCGCCGCCCACAACCCCACCGGCTACCTCGCAGCAGGCCTCGCCGGGGCGGTCAGCGCGTGATCGCCTCGGGGGTGCTCCTGATCCTGGTCGGGGTGTGGTTGCTGTTCCAGACCGTGGTCGGTGGCCTGCCGGGCAAGCTCAAGTCGTGGGCGGTGCGCTGAGGTGGCCACCAAGAAGACGGCCAAGCCCCGCCGGGCCCGCAACATCGCCGACGTCTCCGACGAGGACGCCTTCCGGCCCCCGACGGCCGCCGAACGCAAGCGCCTCGACGCCGACGCGGCCCGGCCCTACAAGGAGTCCTACGAAGCCGGCCGCCGCGACGCCCAACGCCAGGCCCGGGCCAAGACCACCGGCCGGCGCCCCGCCGCCGGCAAGCGCCGGGGGTCACCCGCCGCCCGCCGGGCCGCCCGCCAGCTCCAAGCGCCGATCCAGGCGCAGGTCACCAGCGGCCTACGCATCCTCGGGCTGACCCTGGCCGTCGTCGCCCTCTACTCCGTCCTCAACAACGCCGGCGCCGTCTCGGGGGTGCTCGGCGGCTTCGCCCGGGCTGTCGACTGGCTCGGCTCCGCCCGGGCCATCCCGTCCCGCTGACCAGGAGGTCCCCACGTGTTCCAGAAGATCCACAGCATCTACGGGGCGGTCGGGGTCATGCTCTTCCTCGTCGCCATGTACCTGGTCCTCACCCGGGCCGCCGGCGCCACCTCCATCATCAGCTCCCTGGCCGCCGCCAGCGGGGGCACCCTGCGGGTGCTCCAGGGCCGGTGAGCCTCACCCCCATCCCCATCGGCCCCGGCCCCGACGTCCCCGCGGTGGGCGCCCTCGCCGAAGCCGGCCAGTACCAGCGGGCCCGCGCCGCGTTCCGCACCGCCCTGCTCGCCGCCCCCGTCCAAGACGTCACCCTCTCCGGGCGCCCCGCCCGCTACACATCCGCCGACCTGCGCAGCCCCCAGCACTTCGTCTCCCACCCCGAGATCCGCTACGCCGTCGACCCCACCACCGTCGGCCTCGAGGTGGCCATGCCCCACCTGCCCGGCCGTCCCACCCCCGCCGGCTGGGACGGCGAACCCGGGGCCAGTTCCCCGATCGGGGGCGCCTGACCGTGGCCCTCACCGCCCAGCAACGCCAGCTGCTCCTCTACGGCGCCCCCGTGGTCGGCGTGTTCGCCCTCTCCAGCATCCTCGGCAAGCGCGGCGACGCCACCGACACCGACACCCCGGCGGCCACCCCCGGGACCGCCGGCTACACCATGCCCTCCACCGACGCCATCGGGGTCGGCCAGCTCGCCGACTTCGAGTCCCTCGTGACCGCCCGCCTCCAGGACCAGGGCGTCACCCTCGAAGGGCTGCGCCTGTCCATCCCCACCGCCGCCCAGGTCGCCGCCCTCCTCCCCCCGCCCCCGCCGCCGCCGGCGCCCATCATCGTGCGCGAGGACAACCCCGCCACCCCCATCCCCGTCGCCCCGCCGCCCCCGCCGCCGTGCCCGCCGGGTTCCCCGGCATCCCCGGCGAAGCCATCATCACCCGCCTCGACGCCCCCGGCGGCGGCTGCTGGTACATCACCAACTACGGCGGGGTCGCCGCCGTCGGCGGCGCCTCCTTCCGGGGCAACCCCCTCCAGAACGGCAACGAGGGCCGCATCGGCCCCGGCTACGAAAACCCGCCCCGCTACATCGTCTCCGCCTACACCTCCGGGCCCGGCTACGTCATGGTCTCCAACCGCAACGAGACCTACCGGTACTGATGGCCGCCGGCGACCTCTCCCCCGACCAGGCCCGCTACGTGGCCGCCGTCGCCGCCGCCACCGGCCTCAACCCCGTGGTGGTCACCGCCTGGGTCGGCTCCGAATCCGGCTGGGCCGTCACCAAAGCCGGCCACAACTACCTCAACGTCGGCCCCGGCCGCACCTACCACAACACCGACGAGGCCGCCACCTCCGCCGCCGCCCTCGTCAATGCCTCCGCCCACTACACCGGGATCCGAGCCGCCATCCCCATCGGCCCCGCCGCCCAAATCAAAGCCATCGGCGAATCCCCCTGGGGCACCAGCGGCGCCACCCTCACCCGGGTCTACTCCCAGCTCGTGAACACCCTGGCCTCCAGCCGCCAAGGCGCGGCCGTCGCCACCCCGGTTGGGTTCTGGGACTGGTTCCCAACCAACCCCATCCCCGACATCGGCGACTACCTCTCCGACTGGCTCCCCAACTTCAACCTCCCCGGCGACGCCACCCCCGGGGACAGGGAACCCGGGGTCCTCGGCGCCGGGCCCAGCGGGAGCGACATTGTCGCCGGCGTCACGGGCGTGGCCGGGGCAGCTGTGCAAGCGGCCATCGCCGGGGCCATGGGCATCGTCTTCGCCGCCGCCGCCCTGGGACTCATCGCCCTCGGGCTCAACCGCCTGACCGGCACCCCCGCCCGCGAGCGGTTCTCGCAGGTGTCCCAGCTCGCCGGTGCCGGCGCCGCCGTGGCGGCCCTCTGACCGCCAGCCGACCCTACCGAGGAGGTACGACAGTGACCGACTGGACCGAAACCCTCAAGCGGCGCCGCGCCGAAGCCGCCGGCCCGGCGGTAACCGCACCCGCCAACGTCGTCAACCACCCGCTCGAGGAGCGCGACGCCGACGACGAGGCCGAGGCCCCGGCCAAGGCGGCTGCCGCCAAGGCCCCGGCCAAGAAGGCCACGACGACGCGGCGCCGGTAGGCCATGCCCATCGGCGCCCGACACTCGGGCATCGCCACCGGCCCCGCCATCGGGCCCCGCACCATCGACCCGGCCGCGGCCCGCGCCGCCGGCGCCACCCCGGGCCCCGCCGGGATCGGCGTGTGGTCCACGCCCATGCCGACCTGGCTGCGGGACGAATTCGACAACGAGGCCGGGTTCTACGGCCTCCAGATCCACGACGGCCCCTGCACCCTCTACGGCTGGAGTCTCGCCCCCCGACCCGACTCGGAAAGCACCGGCCGTCTGGTGCTGATCGACGGGCGCACCCTCGACGACCCGCTCATCTGCGCCGCCGCCCTCGACGAGAGCGAGTGGCGCTGGTACGGGGACCACGGCCTCGCCATCCACAGCGGCCTCTACCTGGCCTGGCTCCCCCCCGGCTCCAACTCCAACGACTTCCAGCCCGCCGGCGCCATCTACTTCCGCTGAAGGAGCCCCAAATGCCCGACTGGCGCTCAACCCTGCAAGCCCGCCGAGACGGCGCCACCTGGCCGCCCGGCCCGGGCTACCCGGCCGACCTCTCCGCCTTCGAGGGCGAGTCCATCAGCCTGACCGCCACAGAAGACGCCGGGGTCACGCTGGCTCTCAGTGACGAGACTGCCCAGGTCGTCGTCGAGAAGGACGAGGGCGCCGGGGTGGTCAGCATCTTCGGGGCCGTTGCTGCGACCGTTGCGTCCGACGTGGACGGGTCCGTTTTCTTCTCGCCAGGCGGATCTGCGGTGATCACCGGCCAGGACGACTCCGACACCCGGAAGCTCGGGTTCTGGGACGCCACACCGATCGTGCAGCCCGAAATCCCCGCCACCCCGGACGCCCAGGACATCGCCGACGCCCTGGTGGCGCTCGGCCTGATCACCCAGGCGTCGTGGCCGCCCTAACCCGACGGGCCCACCAGCTCCTCAACACCAACGGGTTCCCCTGCGGCCCGGTCGACGGCGTCGCCGGGCCGAAGACGAAGGCGGCCACGGCCCGGTTCCAGACCGCCTACAACGGCCCCCGGGGCTGGCTCGCCATCGACGGCATCATCGGCCCCAAGACGGCGCCGTGCCTGGAGGAGCTGCCCCGCCTGTCGGGCCACTTCGTGGTCCGAGAGCTCTCCTGCCGACACTGCGGCCAGGCCTACGTCCACCGCCAGCTCCTCGTCGGCCTGGAGGTGCTCCGCTCCGCCCTCGGCCGGCCCCTGGTGGTCCGCTCCGCCTACCGCTGCCCCGACCACAACCGGGCCGTGGGCGGGGCCAAGGCCTCGATGCACCTCCACGGGATGGCCGCCGACGTCGCCCACCCCTGCACGGTGGCCGACGCCCGGGCCGTCCGCCAGTTCTCCGGCATCGGCGACGACGGCCACGGCCTGGTCGCCCACCTCGACCGCCGCCACCTGCTCCCGGAGCAGAACCTCACCCCCGACGCCACCCCGGACAACCCGGCCCGCTGGCACTACTGAAAGGACCCCCCATGGCCACCAAGAAGCAGAAGGCCGCCGCCCGCCGCAACATCCGCAAGGCCATCGCCGCCAACCGGCGCCGTGGGGCCCGCAAGCGCCGCCGGTGAGACGCCGGCCGTGAAGGTCGCCCTGGTCGAAGACGACCAGGCCCTCGCCGCCCTCGAAGCCGCGGTGCTCGAGCACGACCACGACGTCACCGTCATCGCCGGCGACTTCGCCGAGCTCCTGACCGATGCGCCGTGGGCCGGGGTCGACGTCGCCGTGGTCGACCTCATGCTGCCCGGCGTCGCCGGCGAAGCCATCGTCCGCTACCTGCGCGACCACCACCCCCACATCCGCCGGGTGGTGGCCACCGCCAAGCCCTTCCACGAACTCGCCGAGCTCCTCCCCGACGCCCACACCGTGCTCCTCAAACCCTTCAGCCCGGATCAGCTCCGCGAGGCCGTGGGATGGACGGCGTAGCCCTCCTCACCGGCGCCGGCGGCCTCCTCGCCTTCCTCCTCGCCATGGCCCGCCTGGCCAGCAGCGACCGGAGCTGGAAACGGCTCCTCGACGAGCTCCGCAAAGAGCTCGTCCGCTGCACCGAGGAGAAAGCCACCCTCCACACCGAAAACGTCGGCCTCCGCGCCGAGATCGCGGTGCTCCGCAACAAACTCCACACCGACCAATGGCAGGGCGGGGTCTAGAGGAGCTCGCTCGCGGCGGTGACGGAGATCAGCCGCACCGTCTGGAACTCGTCGGCGACCACGAATGTCACCACCACATCGGTGCCGGGCACCACCGCGGCCCGCTGCAGCCGATGGCCCGGGACCTCGACGGCCTCGACCCCGCCCGGGTTGTCGAGCAGCACCGCCACCCACTCCAGGACCCGCCCCGCCGACACCGAGTCCTGCGCCCGGTCCATCCACGCGACCAGCACCGCGGTGTTGTCCAGTTCGTAGGCCAACGCCGGCCCGCCCTACCGCTGGGGCCGGGCGCCGACCGGAAGGCCGGCGGCATGGGCACGCAGCTCGGCCAGGGCCTCCTCCGCCGGGCGGGCATCGGGGAACCCCGCCGCCAGCGCCGCCTCCGCCGCCGCCACCTCCGCCTGATACTCCGCCGACTCCTCCAACCGCGACAGCACCAACGCCAACGCCACCCGCTCGGCCGCCAGCGCGATCTCCTTCTCCAACCGCCGCAACGTGTCCAGGAACACCTTGGCCAGATCGAAGGTCACCATCTCGCTCACCCCCCCAGTGTACGGCCCACCGGTCACGCCGACCCCGGCGGGCCGACCCCTCGCCGCCGGCGGTAGGCCCGCTGGCGACACGCCGGCGAGCAGTACACCTTGTCAGAGCGGACACCGGTGAATTCACTGTCTGGACGCTCCGCCCTCCACCCCACCTCGAAGTCCTCCTCGCATTCCAGGCAGGCCCGGAGCCACACCCCATAGCTTGAGAGGCCAAGCTCGTCGAGCCGAGCCGTAACACGCCTCCGTTCCTGTGGCGATTTCCGGCCCTGGCCTCCCGGCTCCGGTATCGGAGGACCCCCGGTCACCGGAACAGCAGGAGCGGTACCCCAGGGCCGCCCTGGCACGGCGTCACCGCCGGGTCCCGCCGCACGTAGATGCCCGAGTCGGTGTCCGCCCCACAGAAGCAGCAAATCTCCGGGGTGCCCTCGTCGACCCGGGCCGGCTGCCGCGCGCCCCACTCCGCCCCCCAACACCTCGGGCACATGGCGTGGTCCCAGTTCCCCTTCCCGCCCCCGTGGCGCCGCATCACTTCGTGCCCTCGGCCGTTACGGCCCTGCTCCCCAGCGACGTGGTCTCGTAAAGAAGCCGGAACAGAGCGAGCTCGAGCTCAACGCACTCGTCGCCGTCGGCTTCCGGGAAGCCATGGTCGGTGAGGACCTGGCGGACGTCCAACCAGAGGCCGATGGTGAAGCGAGTGTCGTCGAGCGGTACCGGTGTCGACCTCGGAGGCCGTTGTAGGGGCATCACTCCCCCTCGGCGTCGTCAATGGCCGCGGCCAGGCGGGCGAGCTCGTGGCCTTCAAGAAGCCGGAGCGCCCGCAACAACCGGGGGGCGTCCAGCTTGCAGATCCGCTCGAAAACATCCGCGGCCGACGGGGGAGAAGGAGCGGTGGGCATGGCGGCCTCCTTGCCGGGTAACAGGTTGACCACAACCGTGAACGCCCGCGGGCCGATCAACGCCCGGGGCCGGAACGGATCCGAGCGGATCACCAGCTCCGTCGGCGGCCGCCCCGGCTGCCACCCCGGCGGCCGCCCCGGATGCCACCCCGAACGCCACTCCGGATGCACCCCATAGAACGCCGACACACCGGAGACCGCCAAGGCGAGCGGATCGGTCACGGGGAGCGGTCACCCCGCGTTACGGCCCCCTGGTTCAGGATCGGCGAAGGATCAGGGCAGCGACGGGGAAGGCGGAGATGATCGACGAGGCCTACGACAGGCTCGGGCACGCCATCGCAAACCGAGAGCGATCGCGTCTGGAGGCAGTGAGTGCCCAGGAACGATTGCGGGCAGACCACCTTCGGCTGGTTGATGCCGTCCGCGATTTGGCCTGGGCGGCGGGTCTCCACCAACGGAACGAGGCGATCAGAGGCTGCTACTGGGGTCTGACGGAGCTGACCCCGTCGGAGATCGCGGAGGCGTTCTGCATCACCCTCTCCGAGCTCGTCGTGATCGCTGGCCCGGTCGAGGCCCACGGCATCCGTTGCGCCGCTTGCGGGGCAGAGGTCATCGTCCGGAGCCGCAAGGCCTACACGGAACTCTTGGCAGGTAAGAGGCCTCCCTTCTGCGCTCCGCACGAACGGATGGCCCGGGAGGAGGAGCGGCCGCCTGTCCGGATGTTGGGCAGACCACGTCAGCGGCGATAGCGGCCTCACGCGGCGTCCCCCCGGTATCTGGCCGCGGCCTCGCTGGCTGCTCGGCTACGGCGGGGGAGGACCGTGCTGCTGGCCCGGGTGACGGCGTGGCACTCGGCCACCCGCTTCAGAACCCGGGCCGCGCCTTCGAGAGTCCCGCCGCCGTGGACGAGCTCGCCGAGCTCCCACATGGCGTCGCCAAGAAAGCGCTGAGGGCCTGGTCGATGACGAGGCGGCGGGGGAGCGGGGCTGAGCACTGGGCACAGACGAGGTCCCGATGGTCGCACCGCAGAAGCGCCCGGAGGGCGTCCTGGAGGACACGCGAGACGTTGAGGTCGGGGAGCTCGTGGTGGACGAGCTCGGCGAGCTCGTCGGGGAGCGACAGGTTCACTCGGGCCATGGGGAAGCTGCCTCCTCGGGAGATGGACCGCCGCCGAGCCTTCCCGAACCGCCGTTCGTGATCCACCATCTTTAGTTGCATTACAGCAACGATATCGTGCCATGATGACCGACGCGCAGACAATCGCCCTTGACGTCGCCCTTCGGCCAGATCGACATGCGCCGTTGGGGCACCAAAGCGAACATCGTGGCCCTGGTGCGGGCGAAGGCCGACGAGTCGGGCGTGGCCCGGCTCTCCAGCCGGGAGCTCGCCGAGTTCTTCTGCCGGAAGCAGGACTGGTACGCCCGGAAGCTCCTCGCTGCCCTCGTCACCGACCGGGTCCTCGTCCGGGTGTCCGACGCCGCCGGGCCGGTCGCGCGCGGCTGGGCGTTCAACTTCGACGTCTGCCGATGGGAGGTCCCGTGGCGCGAGGGCATCACCGCCGAGCTCGCCGCGCACCGCGTGGATCGCCTCGCTTCGCGCCCCGATCTCACGCACAAGCTCCGGCTTGTGCGTCGGTCAGTTACCGACGCGCAAGCAGAATCAGCGCGTCGATCAGTTACCGACGCGCAAACCAACGCTTGCGCGTCGGTAGTACCGACGCGCAACGGGAACGGAAGCGCGTCGGTGATTGACCGACGCGCAAATTCGGGATGCGCCCCCCCCATATGCCTTATTACCCCCCCCATAAAGAAGAAAGAAAAAAAGAGGGGGTTCAACGCATCCTTCAAGCCGTCCACCGCAAGGGTGGGTGGCTCCGAGGAGAACCTCTCAAGCAGTCGGTCACCTCGTCGATGAGGAGGGCCTGGATCCCGACGCGGCGACGGCGGTGGTCGACGGCCGCTCCTGGCCGCCAGCGGACACCGGACTCAGAATCCTGGAGTACCTCGAAGCGAACGTCGCCGGCGTCAACGCCGACGGGCACCGGCGGCTCCAGGCCGCTCGGGCCGCGCAAGCCGACGAGGAACGCCGCCAGGCTGAAGCCGAAGAGAGCGAGGCCGAGCTCCGCCGGCTCAGCCAATCGCCCGAGCTCAAGGCCCAGCGCCTGGCCGCGTTGAGGGCCGCTCGCGAGCGCCGGTTGAGCCAGAATGGGGCCGGGAAGGAGGCCACCAATGCCTAGAGGAGCGCATCGAACCTGGGACGTCGACATCCACGCCCTCGACATCGAGGAGCTTGGTCTCGCCCTGCAGGCCGCGGGTAAGACGCCCCGGACCGTCCGGCTCATCGTCGGATACGTGGCCATGGTCCAAGCCGGCCAGGACTCGGAGACCCACAAGTCGATGGATTCTCGCTACCGGCGCCACATCTGTGAGGCCTTGGCTATCCCGCCGGGTCCGCCTCCCCGGAACGCCATGCGGCGGGCGGTGGCCGAGCTGCCCGCCCGGGTGCAGGTCGAGCGTGGCGCCGCCTCGGTCGGCGCTCTGGTGGCCGCTGCCCTACTTGCTGCGCCCATAATCCACGTTATGTAAACTACGGAAATCATGGGCCGACCAGGCCCTCTCCTCTCTAGGGTTGCCCGCCGACGGCACTGCAGCCGGTAGGGAGGACACGATGGGCGCCACGAAGCTGATCGAGACCGAGTTGTTCGTGACCGAACCGGAGGCGGCGGTCCGCCTGTACCGGGACATCCTCGGCGTGCCCCTGGAGGGCCACGCCCACGCCGAAGGCGATCCGGTCCACCATCACGCCGCCTGGGGCGACTGGGCCGCCGGCGCCGACGGCTTCCTGCTCTTCAGCATCTATCCCGCCGGGCCCGGCGAAGCCACCCGCTCGTCGCTTGGCTTCGCCGTCGGCGACCTCGACGCCGCCCACCGCCAGTTGGAGGCGGCCGGAGTCAAGGTCATCCGCAGCCCCGAGACGATGCCCTGGGGCCCCAGCGCGACCTACGAGGACGCCGACGGCAACCGCCTGTCGCTCACCCAGGCCTGAGCACCGACCGAGCTCATCCCAGGGTTTCATGGCGCCAGAGGTGATCGCGCTGATGCCGCCCAGAGCGGCATAGGCGCAATCACCTCTGGCGCGGGCAGACTGGCGGGCACGATGCCTCCTCCCGGCCACCCCGAGCCCACGAACGTCGACATCGATCGGGAGCACAGCGTGACCATCGAATGGGAGGACGGCCACGTGAGCCGGTTCGGGCTCGAGGAGCTCCGGCTCAGCTGCCACTGCGCCGAATGCCGGGGGTTGCGTGAGCAGGGCGTGGTGGTCTGGCCCCGGAACAACGCCCCCGAGCCGCTGCGCGTCGAGAGCGCCGAACTGGTGGGCGCCTACGGCCTCAGCGTCGCTTGGAACGACCTGCACAGCATGGGGATCTACTCCTGGGAGATGCTCCGGGAAGCATGCCACTGCCCCGAGTGCGTTTCTGGCGACTGACGCCACTCCCCCACGCCCGGGCGGCGCGGAGGGGTCGTTGCCATTCTGGGCATGCGGATTGGCCCTCAAGTGGAAATCGGCATGCCAAGAATGGGTGAGCGGACGTTCCGCGCCGGTGCAAACCCGAGTGTCCCGTATGCACCTGCCGTCAGCCGGCGGCGCCCCGCTCCCCCAACCCGTAGAGCCGCCGGGCGTTGCCGGCCAGGATCATCTGCGCCCACTCGAGGGCGGTCGCCTCCCCCACCGTCCGCTCCCCCACCAGCCGGTCCAGGACGCCGGCCAGGGAGTCGCGCCACCAGCGGGAGGCGAGGAAGAACATCTCCGGCGCCCGGGAGGCGTCGGTGGCGAAGAGCACCTTGGTGGCGGGGGCCAACTCCAGGGCCTGACTGAGGACAGCACCCCCACGATGACCGATGAGGAGCAGCGACAGCGACAGGTCGACGTACACATGGCCGTAGACGTGGGCCAGCCACGCCGCCTGGCGCACGTAGGGGTAGCAGTGCAACAGCACCACGGGAACGCCGGCCGCCCCGGCGGCGGCGATGACCGGCCCGAGGAGCGACGGGTCGGCCCGGGACAGGTCGAGGTCGGCGTCGCCCACCCCCGTATGGATCTGCAGCGGCACCGGGCCGTGGGTCCGGGCCACCTCCAGCGCCTCGGCCAGGAAGTAGGCGATCAGCGCCGGGTGCGTGAGGCGGCGGGACCCGGAGGCCCGCCACGCCCGGTAGGCGGAGCGGGTCTCGTCCTCCTCGGGGCGGGGCAGGTCGAGCCCGCACCGGTAGGCGGCGATCGTCTTGAGCCCCACCGCCCCGTCGGCCAGGGCGCCGGCCATCGAGTCCCGGAACCACTCCCGCATGGCTTCGAAGCTGGGCCAGCCCCGGGCCGCCCGCTCCACCACCGACTCGATCCGGACGAGCCGCCCGACGGGACAGCCGGCCAGGTCGGCATGGGCGCCGGCATCGAGGGCGCCGGCCACCGGGAACCCGTCGTCGATGAAGACGCCCTCGAACCGGCAGGCCGACATCAGCGCCTTGGCGTGGGCGTCGAAGCCCGCATCCCGGCGGGCCTCCTCCCAGGCCGTCTCGTCGGACGCCCCCAGGGCGGCCAGCGCCCGGTGGAACGACGGGTGGTGGCGCATCTGGGCCCGCTGGTCCGCCTCGGCGCTCTCCGACAGGAGGTCGGGCAGCGACCAGGTCACCCCCGGCCCGGACAGCGGATGGGCGTGATGGTCGAGCGCCTCGATCTCCTCCAGCGCCGCGGCCAGCTCGGTCGCCATCAGCCCGCCCCTCCGAAGTTCCGCTCCAGCCACGACAGGGCCACCTCGAACCCTGCCGTGTTCCCGCGTTCGAGGGCGATGTTGTGGCCACCGTCCGGCTGGGAGAAGACCTCGACGCCGGCCGGGAACAGGGACGGCGCCGTCTGCTCCATCCACTGCTGGGTGCAGGGATCCGGGTTGCACATCACCGGATCGTGCTCGCCAAGAATCCGGAGGGTGGGCACCTTGATCCGGGTGGTCATGCCGCTGTTGGCGTGCGCCATCCAGTCGATCTCGGCGCTGGAGAGGGTGTCCTTGGTCTGCTCGTCGGCGGCGACCACGGCGGGATCGGCCTTGCTCGGCGCGTAGAAGTAGCCCCGCTTGTCGGGCTGGGTGGTGGCGTAGCCCGGATCGACGACCGTGCCTTGGAACTTGGGGTCGGTGGCCGCCGGATGGAACACGGCGAACACCGCCAGGTTGCCCTGATGGGTCGGCCCCTGCATCCAGCCGGTGCCGATGATCCCGTCGACTCCCCCGTAGGTGGCGGCCACCAGATCAGAGGTGAACGTGCCGTAGGAATGGCCCGTCAGCACGATCCGGCGGTAGTGCCGGCCGGCCACGCCCTGGGCCCGCACCGAGTCGACGACCTGGTGGAGGGCCGACGCATTGGAGTGGGCGTCGACGAACGCCGCCAGGACGGGACGGGTCGAGCGCCCGATGCCGAGGCGATCGATGGCCAGCGTGTCGTAGCCGTGCCGGTTCATGAACCGGACGTAGGAGTAG
>JBOGFO010000732.1:0-4630 GCA_050743445.1 Acidimicrobiia bacterium | reverse complement strand
GTTTCGGCCCGGGGGCTCCCTTGTATCGCACGCTCGTCCCGTGACTCTCGTCGCTGGTGGTGTTATTGTGACCAGCGTGGTTTCCGCCTATCAAAGGATGGAAGCCATGACGAATGACCGATTGACCAAGCTCAGTAAGTGCTTCGAGGGCCGCCGGGTAAGCGTGGCCTTGGTTGACGGATCGCGCATCGACGACTGCGAGCTTGTCTCGGTTGGTCACCACGGGGTCCAGAATCTCTGGCTGTACACCAACGGGGCCGACACCTTCGTGCCCCTAGTTGACGTGACTGACCTTTGGGAGATTCTTCCCCCCGGTCCTGGCCGCGCCGCCTGACCCGAACCCGCGACGGCCCGGCAGGGCTACCGGTTGGTGCCGATCGAGCAGAGGGACGGTTGAGGAGCGACGACCTTTGGCCGGGGCTGCACCCGGGACCTCGTCGGCCACCATGGCTGGATTACGACCCGCCAGCTCCTCGCCGCCGTGTCCGGCTGGAGCTCCTTACCGAGGCCCTCCGACCTGTTCTTGCGGTCGACCACGCCGGCGCCGGAGGGGGACCGCCCCGCGCCTTTGCCCGGTCGACTCCACAGAGGTGGCCCTCGCCCCGGCCTCCCGTCTCCTGCTCAGCCGCCGCCCTGGTCGAGATGACGTGCCTGGGCTTCGTCGAGCACATCGCCGGGCCGGCGTCGAGGAATAGCCAAGCCATGGATCGACCGGGTCCGGCGGCCCCGTCCCGTCACCAGATTGGTCAGGCCGCCGCTACTTTGGCCCTGGGGACACGCTTGGGAGTACTGGGCCGGCTCAAGGGGTTTGTCCCCGTCGTGGACGAAAGGCCCGCCGTGGCCACGGAGCGCAGCGCCGAACCCGATGAGGACCCGGTCGGCTTGTACCTCCGCGAGGTGGGTAGGCACGCCCTTTTGACCAGGGACGAGGAAGTACGCTTGGCCCGAGCGATCGAGGACGGCCGCGCCGCCCACGAACGCCTGGCGCAGGCACAGGACGGGCAGCGAATTCTGAGCGGGCCCGAAGGCCGGGAGCTCCGTCGTCGCTTACAGGCTGGGGACGCGGCCACGGAGAGTCTCATAGAGGCCAACCTGCGCCTGGTGGTCTCCATCGCCAAGAGGTTCCAGGGCTCGGCCCTGCCCCTGCTCGACCTCATCCAGGAGGGCAACCTGGGTCTCATGCGCGCGGTGGACAAGTTCGACTGGCGCAGGGGCTTTAAGTTCTCGACCTACGCCACGTGGTGGATCCGCCAGGCCATTCGCCGTGGCATCGAGAACTCGAGCCGGACCATCCGGCTGCCCGTAAACGCCGGCAACACGCTGGGCCTGCTCGACAAGTCCAAGGCTCGTCTTGCGGTCACACTCGGACGACCACCGACCCGGGCCGAGCTCGTGGCTGACATCGAGATCTCCGCCGCACGTTTCGACGAGATCGTCCGCCACCTCGCTCCGCCGCTGTCGCTCTCCGAGCCGCTGGGGGCCGACAGCGAGGCTGAGCTTGGCGATCTCGTCGCCGAACAGGAGGCGGACGCGCCCTTTGAGGCGGTGACGGCCAGCCTGCTAGTCGGCGAGATCGTCAAGCTGCTCGGCACCCTGAATGCGCGGGAACGGACCATCCTGTGCCTGCACTTCGGCCTCGACCGGGGAGAGCCCCGGACCCTGAAGGAAGTCGGGGAGATCCTCGAGCTCACCGGCGTGCGCATCCGCCAGATCGAGGCCGACGCCATGTCAAAGCTGCGACAACCCGCCGTCCACGCTACCGTCCGAGAACTGCTCGACGACGGCTGACGACGCAGAGCACCGGCTCTCCCTCAGGCGGTTGCACGGCGCACCTCCTCCTCCAGGTCCGCACCCGGGTGCTGAACGACCAGCTCGCCGACGATTTCCACCGCTGGTATCCCGGGTTCACCCACCAAGCCGAGCTGCAAGACCTGGCCGCGTAGCCTCCCATGGTTTTCCCGGTCTCCGCCTACGGCACCTTCCGGCTTATCTTGGCCGCACCCCGTCCGGGGTGGGCCGCTGTGCACGCCCAGCGGCGTCGGCCCACGTAGGTGGCCGCCCGCCGGCGAGGGGTCAGCTTTACTGCCACCGCCAAGGCTCGAACAACTTCTGTAGCCGCCCACGTGGTCGTCCCGTGGACGTCCCACGATCCAAACGTGTGTTCGCCTAGTGCTCTGGGGCGGAAGTTCGATCACGGGCGACTTCGATGAGCGCGACCCGTCCCGGGGTCGAGCGAGCCGTCGTACTGGTGGGCCCCTCGCCCGACCGCTTCAGCTCCTCGTCGCTCAAGAGGACCGCTGGAGAGGCAGGACATTACTGGCGGACGCCTCCCGCGCCCTCCGGCTCATGCGCTGACGGAGTGCCTCCCGGTCCTTCTCGAACAGGTGGCCGTAGACGCGGTCGATCATCCTGGTATCGGTGTGGCCCAGGATCTCGGCCAGCATCCATTGGTTGGCACCCTCGGCGATGAAGAAGGACGCCGCGGTGTGCCTCAGGTCATGAGGGGTCAGGGGAGCCAGGCCGGCTCGTTCCACGGCCGGTCCCCACTGGCGGTTCCGCCAGTTCGTGGGCCTGAGGGGACCCCCGTCCCGGCCTCGGAAGAGGAGAGCCCGCGGGTCGTCCCAGCCGATGCGTTCGTCGATGTGGGCCCGTAGCTTCTCGAGGGCCAGGTCAGCGATGGGGACGGTGCGGTGCGCCCTGCTCGTCTTCGGGTCTTCGAAGGCGATCACACCGCCCACGTCGGTGAGGCCCTCATCGACCCGGATCTGGGCCCGGGGCCAGTCCACGTCATCGAGGCGCAGAGCGGCGAACTCGCCGATCCGGAAGCCGCCGTAGGCGAGCACGTAGATCCCGGACTGGTAGAGGGGGTTGATGGAGTCGGCGAGATGCGCGACCTCGGACTCGGTGAGAAAGCGCACGGCCTTGCGCTTGCCGCGGGGGATGGGCGGCTTTCCCGGGCAGGGGAGCTTCGGGATGCGGTCGTCCACGACGGCAGCGGCCATCACCTTGCGGAAGGTCTGGTAGATCTTCTCGACCGTGGCCGGCGCCAAGACGCCCTGGTTTCGCAGCCGCTGACCGGGTTCGCTGAGATCGGCCAGCCAGCGCTCGACGGAGGCCTTGGTGATCCTCCCGATCTCGACCCGGCCCCAGCGGGGAAGGATGTGGTTGTCCAGGTAGTTGCGGTCCCGGGCCCAGCTCGTGCGGGCGAGACGCTTGGATGACAGCTTGAAGTAATGCTCCGTCCATTCGGCGAAGGTGATCTTGCCGGCGCGCTCGTCGATGTAGCTGCCGCGGTCGATCGCCACCTCCTGCTTCCGCAAGAACTCCTTGGCGTCCCGCTCTCGGCTGAAGCTCTTGCTCTTGAGCCGGCCATCCGGGTCGCGCCAGCGGGCACGGAACGCCCCTTCTCCCAGCTTGGCCACGTATCCCATCGAACGTCCCCCAGCGAGTTGACCTCTGCCTATTAAGAGCAGTGGTGACGATGGCGCGATCGTAGTAGATTTGCCGTGCTCGCGCCATCAGGAGCCGCTCCTTGGGAAGCACCCGAGAATGGCGCGCCAAATGGCGCGAAAGCAGCGGCAAGGTAGTAAGAATTGGGCTCTGGAAGGACATTCGCAGGGGGACTCGAATTGTGGTCTGAGCAGCCCTTGGAAGCCCTTGAGCGCCCAATCCACCCTAAAGTTCAGGATGATGTATACGCCTTCACACGGCAGAGGCCACTGGTTCGAAACCAGTATCGCCCACGGTAAAAGGTCGTGGTGGCGTCAGGACGATGGGTCGATTCGCCGGATCTCCCACCCAACGATCTGGCCGGTCGGCAGGAGGTCGAACAGCTGTCCGGGCGGCAGGTCGGCCGCGAAACCGGACAGGGCCGTGAACCAGACCTCGACCCGCTGGCGGACCGGAAGGCTCTGGGGAACCCTCGAGATGATGACGGTGCCGGCGCCGCTGTCGATGTCCATGGAGTTGAAGCGGGAGGTTCTCGTCGAGCAGGAACCTCAAGAGGCCTCGCTGACCGCCGGGGGCGTGTGGGCAGCGAGGTGCGCGGCGTACCGGAGCGCGGCGATGACCTGTTCCCGGGTGAGTTGGTAGGCCTCCTCGACCGCTTCAAAGTTCTCGCCGGCGGCGACGTCGGCGACCACGGTGGCGACGTCAACCCGGGTCCCGGCAATACAGGGCTTGCCGAAACGCACCCCGGGGTCCATCGAAATCCCAGGAAAGATCTCCACTCACCCACCTCACCCGGCCTGGCCGGAAGCCATGCTCTCGCGTTCAGAGTACGGCGTTCAGATCTGAGCGCGTAGAGCCGCCGGATCAGGAGCCCGTCCCGAGGTTCATCTCCTGTGGGCGGCTCCGTCGCTGCAACTGGGTTCGGATAACGCCTGTTCGATCTCGCTGACGGCTTGGGCGGCCCGCCAAAGGTGATCCTCGGGGGACTCGTCGTATCCCTTGTGGTCCCGGCGCCAGTCCGGCTCCCAGTACTGGTCGAGAACCCGCCGGAGGTGATGGCGACTGGCGGCCAGCTCCTCGGTCAGCTGCTCGAGCAGCGCCTCGGCGGGGGCCTCGACGAACGGAAGACGGTCAAGCTTCCGTTCGTGGAGGAGTTGCAGCACGTCCGTGTGCTTGCCGA
>JBOGFO010000731.1:0-2935 GCA_050743445.1 Acidimicrobiia bacterium | reverse complement strand
GGGCGAAGGCGGCGACGGGCACGGTCGTGTCGGCGCCGGGCAGCGGTCCCGGGTCGGGCGCCACCGAGGCGTTCGGCGGGGCGACGACGTCGACGTGGCCGTTGTCGGCCGTCGACGCGGTGCCCATCCCCAGGATGGAGAACCCGGTGACGGCGATCCCCGTCAGCAGCAGGCGGTGAGATGTCAAGCGCATCGTGAATCCTTTCGATCTGCCCGACCCCTTCGTGAAAAGGCTTCGGCAGATTTGGCCCTGGTCTGTAGGCGCTTGATGTCCGCTTGATGACGCCTCGTTCCTCCGTACTGGTACGGAGGAACGGCGAGGCCGCTCGCCGTAGGGTGGAGTCGTAAGCGGGCGAAGGGGGGAACGGCCATGAACAACTCGCGGCTCGCTCGTGGCTTCGAGACCGTGACCATGGTGGTCGACCAGCGCATCGGCTGGCGGCGCCTGCCGAGACCGCTGGGCATCCTGCTCTTCATCGGGATCCGGGGTCGGCTCCGGCGCCACAACCTGATCGACACCGGCCGTCCCTCCGACATGCCCGCCCACGCCCCGCCCCCGGTGCCCCCCCAATACGTGCGCACGGTCGACGGCACCTACAACGACGGCACCGACACCACCATGGGCCAGGTCGGTTGCCGCTTCGGCCGCAACGTCCCCCTCACGGACACCATCCCGGAGAAGAGCCACGACCTCCTCCGCCCCAGCCCCCGGGAGGTCAGCAGGCGGCTTCTCACCCGCGACCGGTTCCTTGCCGCGGAGAACGTCAACGGTCTCTTCGGCGCCTGGTTGCAGTTCGAGGTCCACGACTGGTTCAGCCACGGCAAGAACCCGACGGACGGGAAGTGGCAGATCCCCCTGGAGAACGACGACGACTGGTGGCGGGACCCGCAGCGCGTCGAACCCATGACCATCCAGCGCACCCGGGAGGACGGGACCCACGATCCCCGGACCGACCCGGCCCCCACCTGGCGCACGACCCAGACGCACTGGTGGGATGCTTCCCAGGTCTACGGCGACACGCCGGAGATGGCGGCAGCCCTTCGGGACTCCGGAGGCCGGCTCCGCCTGGAAGCGGACGGTCTCCCTTCGTCCCGGCTGATCGATGCGCTCGACCGGGCCGACACCGGCGGCGCCTTCTGGCTGGGACTCGGGCTTCTCCACGTCCTGTTCATGCAGGAACACAACGCCATCTGCTCCGAGCTGGCCGCCCACCACCCGCGCCAGGACGAGGACTGGATCTACCACCATGCCCGGCTCGTCAACAGCGCGCTCATGGCCAAGATCCACGCCACGGAATGGACGCCCGCCCTGCTCGGCCACAAGACGACCCTGTGGGGCACGAGGATCGAGTGGTGGGGCCTCGCCGGCAAGTGGGTCAAGGACCACCTCGGCCGGCTGGGGACGAGCGAGGACCTGAGCGGGATTCCCGGTTCGCCCACCGAACAGCACGGCGCGCCGTACTCGCTGAGCGAGGAGTTCGTGGCCGTCTACCGCATGCACCAGCTCATCGCCGACGACTACGAGTTCTTCTCGCTGGGCAACGGCTCCTCTACGGCGAAGCTCACCTTCCCCGAACTGGGCGTGGACCACACCCGGACGCGTCTGGAGGAGTTGGGGATGGCCGATGCGCTCTACTCCTTCGGCTTGGCGCACCCGGGTCAGGTCACCCTCCACAACTTCCCCCGGTTCCTGCAGCGCTTCGACCGGCCCCTGCGCCCCGGCGACATCGCCGAGGGCCACGACCCAGTCGTCGATCTGGCCGCACTGGACATCCTGCGCAACCGGGAGCGGGGGGTGCCCCGCTACAACCGGTTCCGGGAGCGCTTCCACCTGCGCCCGGCCCGTTCGTTCGAACACCTCACCGCCAACCCGACGTGGGCAGAAGAGATGCGCGAGCTCTACGAAGGGGACATCGACCGGGTCGACCTGTCCATCGGGCTGTACGCCGAGTCTTTCCCCAAGGGGTTCGTCATCTCCGACACGGCCTTCCGGGTCTTCATCCTCATGGCCACCCGGCGGCTCCAGAGCGACCGGTTCTTCACCGACGACTACCGGCCCGAGATCTACACGCCCGAAGGGCTGCGCTGGGTCGAGCGGGAGACACTGTCCAGCATCCTGGTGCGCCACTACCCGGAGCTGAAGCCTGCCCTCGAAGGGGTGGACAACGCCTTCAAGCCGTGGCGACCGGTTCCGGTTCGCCGCTGACCGAAGGCGTGTACGCCGGCAGATCCTGAGCCGGAGCTTCCTGCTCCGTCCGCCGCGGTGCCGTCTCGGGAGATGTCCGCAGCCCCCGGCTCGGACGTTCCTTGAGCACGTCGACGTAGGTGGCCAGGACGGTGAGGGACGAGCCGGCGGCGGCGATGGCCAGGATGATCCAGACCCCTTGCGGCCAGGGCACGGTCGTCCGGCTGAGCACCAGCGCCAAGAGGCCGGCCAGGAGGGGACGCAGGATGAGGCCGAGGCGGCCCGGGTTCCGTCCGAGCCGGTGGTCGCGCAGCCGGGCGTCGCGGGCGGCGAGGAAGGTGAGAACGGCGGCCAGGCTCACGGCGGCGACGCTGGAGGCGTCGCGGGCCCACCCCGGCCAGCCCGGCCCGGCGAAGGGGCCGGCGGTGCCGGCGTAGGCCGCGATGACGATGAACAGGACCGCCACCCGGCAGGTGCGGCGCATCCAGAACGTGCCCGTGGCCGCAACGACGAGCGCCGCCGAAGCCAGCGTGGCGAAGAAGGCGGTGAAGGTGGTCCAGTCGTCACATCCCACCTGGCACACGGAGCGGGTGCCGCCGAGGATGATCCCGGTGGTGCCGGCGGCCACGGTGGCCAGGCCCAGGCCATGGTCGCGCCAGGTCGCCGTGCCCCGCCGCCAACGGCCCCACCACGAGACGAGCGTGATCCCGCCCAGGCCCAGGGCCACGAGGCTGGTCGAGGCCCAGAGGC
>JBOGFO010000730.1:0-2101 GCA_050743445.1 Acidimicrobiia bacterium | reverse complement strand
GCGCAGGGAGATGTCTCCCGCCGGGCCGCGGGCGGCGCCGTCGATCAGCTCGACCGCTCCCGGCTCGCATCCCAGCAGGGGGCCGGCGATGGCCCGCAGGCGGTCGGCCAGGCCGGCGGCGGCGGTGTGGACGGCACCGGCCACGGTCACGGCGAACCGGCTGGAGTAGTTCCCGGCCGAGACGGTCGGCGGCCGGGCGGCGGTATCCGCGCCGGCCAGGACCGTGACCAGGTCGGGGGCCACCCCCACGACGTCGGCCACGATCTGGGCCGCCACCGTGCGGTGACCCTGGCCCTGGGGGGTGGAGGTGAAGGCGACCTGCACGCCGCCGTCGGGGCTCATGGCGATGTTCACCGTCTCGGCGTTGCCGTCCATCGCCTGGGGTTCGGGGTGTCCCCGAATGGCTCGCGCGGAGCGGCGCTCGTCCGCTGGGCGGGCGAGGTTGATGTACCCCATGTTGGAGGCCGACGGCTCCACCACGCAGGCCAGACCGATGCCGAGGCGACGGCCGTCGCCGCCGGCGGCCTGGCGTCGCGCCTGTTCGGCCCGCACCTCGGCGTAGCGGGACAGGCCCAGGGCCCGCTCCAGGCAGGCCGGGTAGTCGCCCGAGTCGTACACCGCGCCGGCGGGCGCCTCGTAGGGCATTGCCTCGCCCGGCACCAGGTTGCGGGCGATGACCTCCGCCGGGTCGAGTCCGAGGCGGGTGGCGGCGACGGCCATGGTCCGTTCCAGGGCGAACGTCAGCTGCGGTCCGCCGAAGCCCCGGTTGAGGCCGGTGGGACAACGGTTGGTGACCACCACCCGGCTGCGAACCTCGACGTCCCGGACCCGGTAGGGGCCCGTGATCCCGCCGTGCATGCGGTAGAGCGTGGCCGGCTCCGGCGCTCGCACGTAGGCGCCGACGTCGTCGATCAGGTCCAGGCGCAAGGCCACGAGGTCGCCGGCGGCACTGAACCCGGCCTCGACCTCGGACCGGCGCTCGGTGGCCATGGACGAGGCGAGCAGGTGCTCGACGCGGTCCTCGGTCCAGCGGACGGGCACGCCGCACACCCGGGAGGCGAGGGCCATGAGGACGATGTACGGGTACACGGACGCCTTCACCCCGAAGGACCCGCCCGAATCCGGCGGCGAGATGAGTCGCAGCTTCGACGTGGGGATCCCCAGGCCGGCGGCGGCCACGCCATGCAGGGTGAACGGTCCCTGGAAGTTGGACCAGGCGGTCACCGCGTCCCGCTCCCAGTGGCAGATCACCCCGTAGCCCTCCACCGGCGTACAGGACGACCGGGGGTGGCGGAAGGTCTTGCGCACCACCAGGTCGGCGCCGGCCAAGGCGCCGGCGGCGTCGCCGTAGGCGAAGTGGCGGTCGGAGACGACGTTGCTCCCTGCGCCGGCGTGGAGGACGGGCGCCCCCTCAACCAGCGCCGCCTCCAGTCCGGCCACCACCGGGACCGGGTCGTAGTCGACCTCGACCAGCTCGGCGGCGTCCTCGGCGACGTAGCGGTCACGGGCCACGACCACCGCCACGGGCTCGCCCACATAGCGGGCCACGTCGACGGCCGCCGCCCGGTAGTCGATCCCGGCCCGCAGCACCGACGGGAACGGCCGGGTCAGCTCGCCCACCTCCGCGCCCGTGAGCACACCGAGCACCCCGTCGACCTCGAGGGCGGCGGAGACGTCGACCGAGACGATGCGGGCATGGGCGATGGCGGAGCGGACGATCGCCGCCTCCGCCGTGCCGGGTCGCGGATCGATGTCGTCCATGAACCAGCCCTCGCCCCGGAGCAGGGCCTCGTCCTCCACCCGCTCCACGGGCAGCCCCACCCAGGTCGTGCGCTCCCCGGTTATCTCGCGGGACGGCATCCTGGGGATTTAGCACGAAATCAGCCGCAGACGTTTCCGCAGCGGAAACGTCTCGACGGTCAGGTGGGCCGGGCGGGATCGGCTAGCGCTCGTCCCGGCGCATCTCGGCCAGGGCGGCTGACGCATCGATGCCGAAGTCTTCCGGCTCCTCGACAAGGATGTCGCCCCGCTCCTCCGGCGGCAGGAGCCGGATCTCCCGCCGCAACTCCCTGACCCCGATCCGCTCCATATGCTCCATGGT
>JBOGFO010000729.1:0-3355 GCA_050743445.1 Acidimicrobiia bacterium | reverse complement strand
GGCCACAAACGCTCCGGCCTTGCGTGCTTAACCCCGGCGGATCCCGGCCAGGACTTCGGCTAGCAGCTCGGGGGTGGCGGCGTAGGGGAGGTAGAGGTGGATGCGGTCGGCGACCCCGCCGCAGCGGGCCAGGACGGCCTTGCCCACCTGGTCGGCCTCGCCCCGCACGGCGAAGCGGTCGAGCACGTCGTCGTCGACCAGGGCGGCCATGTCGGCGAAGCGGCCCTCCTTCGACAGGCGGTGCAGCTCGACGTGGAGGTCGTCGTAGCCCTCGAGCTCGAGGAGCGGCCGGTAGGCGGGGGTCGACCCGTAGAAGGCGATCAGCGCCCGCACGCCGGCCT
Source organism: Acidimicrobiia bacterium (assembly GCA_050743445.1). Lineage (GTDB taxonomy): Bacteria > Actinomycetota > Acidimicrobiia > IMCC26256 > BP-133 > CAWBJP01. The sequence goes on along the minus strand of JBOGFO010000729.1, from coordinate 3,014 downwards.
CGGCGGCCGCCATCTCCTCGTCGTCCCGGCCGGCCGCCACCAGCACGTTGCAGATCATCCAGAACTCCCGGCGGGACCGGCCGGCCCGGGCCAGGCCCTCGGTCACGGCCGGCATCATCCGCTCGGCCACGAACCGCTCGCTGGAGAAGGGGTGGACGAGGATGCCGTCGGCCACCTCGGCGGCCATGGCCGTCATCTTCGGCCCGAGGCTGCCCACCATCACGGGCGGGAGGCCGAAGGGGTTGGGCCCGGGGTTGAACGCCGGGTTCATGAGGCTGTGATTCGTGAACTCGCCCCGGAAGTCGAGCGGCGCGCCCTCCTGCCAGGAGGCGAAGATGGCCTTCACGGCCAGGACGGTCTCCCGCATCCGGTCGACGGGCCGGGACCACTCGGTTCCGTAGGCCCGCTCGATCATCGGCCGGACCTGGCTCCCGAGGCCGAGGACGAAGCGGCCCCGGGAAACGAGCTGGAGGTCGTAGGCCGCATGCGCCAGGTGCAGCGGGCTCCGGGGCAGGGCGACGGCCACGTTGGTCATGACCTCGAGGCCGGTGGCCCCGGCGGCCACGGCCAGGGGGAGGAACACGTCGTGGCTCGACTCGATCGTGTACACGGCATCGAAGCCGACGGCCTCCAGCGCCCGGGCCTGGTCGGCCAGCCCGTCGTAGGACGGCCGCAGCACGGCCCCGGAGTCCCGACCCCGCCCGGCGTACAGGTCGGCCAGGAACCCACCCCTGGCGTTGACGTCGGGCAGTCCGAGGCGGAGGAGGGTGGCGATCTTCACCGGCCCATCATGGCCCGCTACGCCGGCAGGACCACCGTCTTGATCTGGGTGCACTCGTCGATCGAGTAGCCCAGGCCCTCCCGGCCGACGCCGGAGTCGGGCTTGCGACCCCCGAACGGGAAGTGGCCGACGCCGTGGGCGGGGGCGTCGTTCACGTGCACCATGCCGACCTGCAGCGCCCGGGCCGCCCGCCACGCCTGGTCGAGGTTGGTGGTGAACACGGACGAATCGAGGCCGTACCGGGAGCGGTTGGCGATGTCGAGGGCGGCGTCGAGGCTGGCCACCGGCGTGACGGCGAGGACGGGCCCGAAGGTCTCCTCCCAGAGGATCTCCGCCTCCAGCGGCACGTCGGCCAGCACCGTGGGCTCGTGGTAGGGACCGCTCATCCCGCCTCCGGCCAGGACCTTGGCGCCCTTGTCCACCGCCTCGTCCACCAGGTCGTGCACCCGGACGGCGGCCTTCTTCGCCACCAGGGGGCCGACCTGGACGCCGTCCGCCCGGGGGTCGCCACACACCCAGCCCTCGGCCTCGGTCACCGCCGCGGCCACGAAGTCGTCGTAGAGCGGCGCCTCGACCAGGACCCGGCTGATGGCGTCGCAGCGCTGCCCGGCGTTCTTGAACGCGCCGAGCACCGACTTCTCGACGGCCAGGCCGAGGTCGGCGTCGGCCAGCACGATGGCGGCCGCGTTCCCGCCCAGCTCCAGGTGCAGCGGCTTGGGCCCGGCCAGCGAGGCGATCCGCCGGCCGACGGCCGTCGAGCCGGTGAAGGAGATCATGGAGACGCCGTCGTGGGCGGCGAGGTCGTCGCCCATCTCGGCGCCCGGCCCGGTGATGGCGTTGAGCACCCCGTCGGGCAGGCCCGCCTCCTCGAAGACCCGGGCGAACATCAACAGGGCCACCGGATCGTCGGACGGGGCCTTGGCCACCACGGTGTTCCCGGCGGCGATGGCCGGGATGATCTTGGCGGCGGCCAGGAAGAGGGGGTAGTTGAACGGGCCGATGGCGGCCACGGTGCCGACGGGTTCGCGCAGGACGATGCCGGACTTCCCCACCGAGTCGCCGATCCAGTCGCCGGGGAGGTACTCGCCGAAGATCTTGCGGACCTCCTCCCGGGCCAGTTCGAGGCGTTCCCGGGTGGCGTTGGCCTCGGACTTGGCCTGCGACGGGGTCTTGCCCAGGTCGATGACGATGGCGTCGATGAAGCTGTCGAGGTGACCCTCCATGACCCGGGCGGCGTCCTCGCAGATGCGCAGCCGCTCGGCGGCGGGGAACGTCCGGAAGCTCTGGCGGGCGGCCACGGCGGCGGCCACTGCCGCCTCAACGTCCTCCGAGCCCCCCTTGGGCGCCTTGGCGATGACGGTGCCGTCGATGGGCGATCGGACCTTGAAGGTCTCGCCGCCGTGCGCCGGCCCCCACGTCCCGCCGACCAGGTTCTGGAGCCGGGCCGGGCCGTCCTTCTTCGTCACCACCGCCGGGACGAAGAAGCCGGGCAGGCGGAGGGCGGGGTGGGAGGAGACACGGGGAGCGGCGTTCAGGAAGCTCATGGGATCAGCACCTTTCCCAAGCGGCGAAAGCGATGGATCGCTTGGGAACGGCGTACCCACATCCGGTGCCGGCGACCCCGGGCGCCGGGACCGCCCCCTCAGAGGCTCAGAGGCTCTGCGACAGCTCGATCAGGAGCAGGGCGACGGTGTGGTCGAGGCAGAGCTGGGTGCGGGTGTCGCCGGGGGGAACCGTGGCGTGCTCGCACGAGAACGTCCCGTCCTCCTCCAGGCGCAGCTCGGTGGGACAGGTGATGGGGTGATGCGGCCGCACCGGCTCGGACTGCTCGACGACGCTCGAGGAGGACAGCGTCGCCTGGAGGTTGACGCCCCCGTTGGTTCCCAGTGCTGTGAAGTTCACTGCCACACCTCCTCGGTCGGTTCTGGCCTGACCGCCAGGGTGCTAACAATACTACCCACGTGCTTGATATGTCGAGCGCAGAGCCTGGCTAGGCTCACCGGGCTGTCCAGGAGGTCCCATGCGGTTCGGTTTCCAGTTCTCGTCCTTCGAGTGGCCCGGCGGGCCCCCGGAGATCGGCGCCCGGCTGGCGGAGTCGGCCCGGATCCTCGATGAGGCGGGGGCCGACACGCTGTTCCTGATGGACCATTTCTTCCATCTGGAGGGGTTCGCGCCGGTCGAGTCCCCCCTCCTGGAGGGCTACACCGCGCTCGCCTTCATGGCCGGCCACACC
>JBOGFO010000728.1:0-2647 GCA_050743445.1 Acidimicrobiia bacterium | reverse complement strand
GCGCCGCCCGGGGCGGGCGCACGCTGGCCGACCTCGACATCTGCCAGGGCGCCGAAGTGGCCTTCGGCGACGACGTGACGGAGATGGTGGCCGGGCGCAAGCCGGGCCTGGCCTTCACCCTGGGCGGGATGGGCTCGGCCACGGCCAACTTCTACAACGACGCCTACTCCCGCCAGGGGTTCGCCGAGGTGGCCGGCGAGGTGCGCCGGCTGTGGACGGAACGCCGGCGGGATGAGGCGGCCGCCCTGGTACCCGACGAGATGGTGCTGGCCACCACCCTCATCGGCACCGAGGCCATGGTGGCCGACCGGCTCCGGGCCTGGCGCGACGCCGGCGTGACCACCGCCCGCCTGTACCCGGCGGGGGCCACCCTGGCCGCACGCCTGGACACCCTCGGGCGGGCCGTCGACCTCGTCCAGCAGATCTCCAAGGAGGCCTGACCCCGACGCCCGAGCAAACTTGTGGGGATTTTGCCAGCGATTGCTGGCAAAAACCCCACAGAAAAGGCCTCAGCGGGGGAGGCGGCGGTCGAGCCAGGTGGCGACGTCGGCCACCGGCAGCTCGAAGCCGGCCTGGGGAAAGGCGACGACGACCTCGTCGAGGAACACGTCGGCCAGGGTGTCGGCCCAGTTGGTCAGGCCGTGACCGGTGCAGCGGGCACAGCCGGTGCCGTGGCCCGAGCAGCCCGGGCAGAGGCTGGCGGAGCCCACGGCGTCGGCTACCAGGGCGCGGGCCAGGAGGTGGGCGCCGGCCTCGGAGGTGCCCCAGTCGAAGGTGGGTGGTGTCCCGTTCTCGGCCCGCTCGGGCCCGGTGGCCCGCAGGGGTGACATGACCGCCCCGCGCAGGACGGCCACCCGGCGGTGCCCGTCCCCGTCCTGCCAGCCGAAGTAGATGCGTCCGGCGGCGCCCGTCATGTTGAACACCTCGGTGCGCCAGTCGGCGTAGCTGAGGTCGGCGCCGAGGTCGGCGAGCGTGGGGTGGGAGGCCCGGACCCGCTCGAGAATCGCGACAGTTGACGAGATCTCGCCCAGGACGGCGACCTTCACCGCCTCCGGGCCCCGGTCGGCCAGGGTCGCCTCCGCCAGCAGGGCCAGGGCGTCGCGCCGGCGCTGGTCCCAGCCCAGATCGTCGGCCACCAGCAGGACGGAGGCGTGGTCGGCGAGGAAGGGCGACAGCGCGGCCACGGCGTCGACCCGGGCCACGAGCGCCGGTCCGTTGGCGCCGGCGGCGGCCACCGCGCCCGGCATCTGGATGTAGCAGTTGAGCGAGCCCGGCCCGAGGGGAGCGGCGTCGGCGCTCCAATGGTCCAGCGCCAGGGTCTCGAAGCCTTCCGTGCGCAGGGCGCTGGCCACCGGTGCCGTGCGGTCGTGTGCTCCTGTCACCAGCGCAGTGCTCATGAGACCTCCTCGCCTCGGGCGCCGGGTGCGCCCCTCGTCCGTATCCAAGACCTGCCATGTTCCGGGGGCGGGACGCACATGTGTCGACACCGCCACGAGAATCTGACATCTCCCTGTCCGCCCCAGCTGCCCGCCGACGGTCCTACCCGATCAGGCGCCGGGCTCAACTGTCAGGACATCCCAGGGGGTCCCGCTCAGAGGTCGGCCAGCCGGGGCGCCAGATTGGCGGCGAAGTGCTCGGCGAAGGCGACCGCGTCGCCCCGGGCGGAGGTGTAGACGGTGTCGATGCCCAGGTCGCGGTAGGGGGAGAGCTCGGCCAGGAAAGCGTCGGGATCGTCGGCCGGGCGGTACATCGCCAGCGTTTTCGTGATGGTGTGGTAGTCCCGCTCCTCGGCGTCGCAGTGTCGCCGGAGCACGTCGAGCTTGTGGGTGACCTCGTCGGTGCCGGAGGCGAAGATGTTGCAGGCGTCGGCATAGCGGGCCACGAGCCGTAGCGTCTTCTTCTCGCCGCCGCCGCCGATGAGGATGGGGATGGGCCCGAGGGGGCCGGGCCGGTCGAAGGTCTCGGCCAGCTGGTAGTGGCGACCCTCGTAGGGCTTGGCCTCGCCCGACCACATCTGCTGGCAGATCTGGATCGTCTCCTCCAGGCGCTCGAAGCGCTCCGCCGTCGGGGGGAAGGGGACGCCGAGGCCGATGTGCTCCCGCTCGTACCAGGCGGCGCCGATGCCGAAGGTGGCGCGGCCGCCGGAGACGACGTCGAGGCTGCTCACGGTCTTGGCCAGCACCCCGGGGTGGCGGTAGGTGACCCCGGTGACCAGCAGTCCGAGGCGGCAGGTGCGGGTATGCCCGGCCAGGAAGGCGAGGCCGGTGTAGCCCTCCAGGAGCGGGGCGTCGACGGCGAACCACTCCTCCAGGTGGAAGAAGTGGTCCATCAGGAAGAGGGTCTCGGCGCCGGCCTCATCGAGGATGCCCGCCGATTCCGCCAGGCGGGCGCCAATCTGGGCCGGTCCGCCGGGCCAGTCGAAACTTGTGTACTGGAAACCGAATCGCATGGGGCCGAGCCTAAGCGAAGGGCCTGGTCAGCGCTTTACATATCAAGCAGTCCGGGTGATATCCTTAGCAATGAATCGGGGGTGGAGGTGTGACCGTGAACTTGACCGCCTTGGGAAGTGAGGGTCCCGTCAGCCTCCAGTCGACGCTGTCCACGTCGAGCATCGTCGAGCAGGCCGAGCCCACCCGCCCCCATCACC
>JBOGFO010000727.1:0-20130 GCA_050743445.1 Acidimicrobiia bacterium | reverse complement strand
ATGACCCGGAGCTTGTCCCGGATGGAGTTGGCCGAGAACTCGAAGCTCTCGGCGCAGTCACCGGCCTGGAGGAGCACCGCCCGGCCGGCGGCCACCTTGGCCAGAGCGGCGGTCAGGGCCCGGGCCTCCCCGGCGAAGACGAGCGGGGGCTGGCGGCTGATGCGCTCCAGGGCGGCGACATGGGCGTCGGGGTCGGGCCAGGTCGGCTGCTGCGCCGCCGGCCGGCTCCGCCACGAGCCCGGTGACCACCCGATCATTTCGGGGGCACCCCGCTCCCCGAGCGACTCGCGGCCGTCCACGCGTCAGAGGTACTGCCCCGGCCCTCGGGGCCCGGGCTCCTGACCTCCCGGGCCCAGAGCGTGACGGCGCATCTGCTCCATCTGCTGCTGGGCCATGGCCTGCTGGGAGAACATCGTGGCCTGGATGCCGTGGAAGAGGCCTTCGAGCCAGCCGACGAGCTGGGCCTGGGCGATGCGCAGCTCCGATTCGCTCGGGGTGTCGGCCGCGAAGGGCAGGGTGACCTCGCTCAGCTCATCGCGCAGGTCGGGAGAGAGCACGTCCTCGAGCTCATGGAGGGACTTGTCGTGGATCTGGCGGAGCATCTTCCGGCCGGCGTCGTCGAGGGGGGCGCGGCGAACCTCCTCCAGCATGTTGCGCACCATGGAGGCGATGCGGATCAGCTTGGCCGGCTGGCTGACCATCTCGCCTTGGCCTTCGGCCTGCGGCATCTGTTCTTCGGGAGGGGGGTCGACGACCTCGACGGGCACGCTCATGTCCTCGGACATGCCTGAGCTCCTGATCCTGGTCCGGCGGCTGCTCTAAGGAATCGTAGCGGTGGGAGGTTTCGCCGCTGACAGCCTGCCCTTCACGTCCGGTGGCCAATCCGGCTACGCCCGGTAACGGATCAGCCACGACCGGGGTCGTCGTTGAAGCCCGCGCCTGTTGACATCGTTGACAAACGGTTGTTGTTGACATTGTTGACGAGTAAGATCAGGTCATGTCGGATGCGGTGGAAGCTCTGATTGCGAGGGTGTTGGTGGAGGCGCGGCGGGACCCGCGGCGGGTGGGGCCGGTGCTGCAGGTGCTCGTCGGCGAGGAACCGGACCATGTCGGTGGCTTGCGGGAGGTGGCGTCGCGGCTCAACGAGAGCCGCCTTGAGTCGGTGCTGGAGGAGTTCCGGGACGGGTCGGTCACCGCCGACGCGGTACGGCGGCTGCTCGGGCTCCGTTCCCGGCAGGCCGTCCACCAGCTGCGGCAGCGGGGCCGGCTCCTCGGCCGCACCCTGGGGAACACGACCTGGTTTCCCGTGTGGCAGTTCGCGGCCGGCACGATGCGACCCGATCTGCCCGCGCTCCTCGGGCGGCTGCGACAGTTCTCGACGGACGCGGTCGCCGCCGACCGGATCATGCGTCTGCCCCGGTCTGAACTCGACGGGCGGTCCCTGGCCGAGGCGATCGACGATCCTCACTCGGCCGAGCGCGCCTCAGTGTTGCTGGGCCGCCTCGGGGACGGATTCTGACCATCCGGCTGCCGGCCAAACGGCCGCCCGGACTGCGACTCCATCTGCTCCGAGGCCCGTTCTACCGGATCGACGCGGTCCCATTTTCCCGATGGGCTTGGGAGCCACATGAGGTCCCGCAGTTCCGCTTTGACTCCGCCGCCGGGCGGGCTCGGGTCCGCTATGCGGCGACTGCTTCCCATGGGGCCGCACGGGAACGGTACCGGGACACCGGCCATTACATCCCGCCTGACCATGCAGGCCATTATCTCGTCACCCTCACCGGCGACCTTCGGGTCCTCGACCTGCGGCGGGAGACCACCCTTGATGCGCTCGGGCTCGACGACCGAGTCTCCACCGGCCACGAACCCGAAGTGTGGAAGGCGGCGCAGGAGCTCAGCGATCTGGTCCATCGCTGGTGGAGCGAGCAGTGCCACGGGATCGCCTACCGGCCGAGGACGAGACCGGAGACGTCGTTGAATCTGGCGTTTTTCGCTCACGCTCCGCTGGAGGGCCGCTCGGTTCGGCTCAACCGCGTCCGGTGGCTTCGCGAACAGCCCGTCGTCGGGTACGGATTCACCATCGACTTCTAGGTGGGATCCCGGCTCCTTGTTGCGGTCATTGGCAATAGCGGCTGGATGCAGTAGGCCAGTACCATGGGCGCTGTGGTGAAAGGTCCCGATCCCCGGGTGGAGGAGATCCTGGCCCGATTCAGTGCCGACGGTGGCCGGCGGACGGCCAGCCGCCAGGCCATCGTCGAGACCGTGGTCGGGGCCAAGGGGCACCTGACCGCCGAGCAGATCGCCGACCAGGTCCAGGCCCGCTTCCCGTCGGTCAACCTGTCGACCGTGTACCGCACGCTGGAGACCCTCGAGGAGCTGGGCGTGGTCGACCACGTCCACCTGGGCCACGGCCGGGCCGTCTACCACCTGGCCGACCAGACCCACCAGCACCTGTTCTGCGAGACGTGCGAGCGGGTGGAGGAGCTCCCCATCACCAAGCTTCGCCCGCTCTTCGCGATGCTCGAGCGGGAGTTCGGCTTCGAGCTCGACCGGCGCCACTTCGCCATCGTCGGGCGCTGCCGGTCCTGCCGGGCGTAGTCGCTCAGGCCGGCGTCAACTTGCGTTCCTTACTGGCACCTGTCGCCCGTGAGGGACGCCGGAATGTCAGCGAGGTTGGCGAACGGCGAGCAGGAGGCTGGCGAACTGCGTGGCCAGGGCGTGCAGGCTCGGGCCGTCGGGCTCGACGGTGGCCTGCACGACGAAGCCGTTGGCCACGGCCACCAGGACCGCCGACATGACCTCGGGATCGACCCACATGCCGAGCTCGCCTGATTCCTGCATCGCCCGCATGTCGGCGGCGAGCAACACGCGCAGCTCACCCCAGAGCTCGATGATGCCCTGGCGCAGCGGGTCGGCCACCGGAGCGTGGGCCAGCGCCTGGAGGTAGGCGGCGGCTGCATCGCGGTGCTCGTCGAACGTGGTCAGCAGCCTCTGGATGGCGGTCAAGGTTCGGGTCGCCGGGTCACCCTCACCCGTGAGCACGTCCACGGTGGGGGCCAGCCACGAACGGAAGCCCTCGAGCAGTGACCGGGCGATGAGCTCGTCCTTGGACCCGAAGTGGTACGTGATCGCGGCCAGGTTGGCGCCGGCTTCGTGGGCGATGTCCCGTGACGTGGTGGCGGCGAGCCCCTTGCGGCCGATGCAGCCGCGAGCGGCTTCCAACAAAGCCATTGCCGTTTCATTCATACGTACGTATGATAACCGCATGAGCACGCATTCGCTGATGTTCCAGGTGACCGGCGGGTTCGTCATCGCCGCCGGCGTCTTCTTCGGGTTGGTGCGGTTCTTCGGCGAGGTGCCGCCCGGGCAGAACCTCGAGGCGGCCATCGGTGCGCTCGCCTTCGGCGCGGTGATCGCCGCGCCGGGGCTCCTGGCGCTACTCGCCCGGCGTGACCGGCCCGCCCTCCTCCTGCCGGCGGCGATCGTGCTCGTCCCGTTGAGCTTCCTCTCCTTCTCTCTGGTCACCCTGCCGTTGCTGATCCCTGCCTTCCTCCTCCTGCGCGCCGGCGCCCGGGCCACCTCTGGAGGGTCCTGCGGGCGCGTGGCTGCCAACACCGTCGTGGTGCTCGTCCTCCTCGTCGCCGCGCTGGTCGTGCTCTTCGCCCACCAAGATCCCCGGGAGTTCGAGACCGCGACCGCCTCCTACGGCACGAGTGACGTCGTGACCTACCTCGAAGCCGGGCTGTCGCTCGTCCTCACTGCCATGGCCGCCGGCGCCGGATGGTGGACGGCCCCTCGCACTCCCCTGAGTGCGGCCTTCCCGTCCTAGCCGCCCGCCGCGCCGAGTGCCGCCCGGCTGTCCTATCCGATGGTGATGGCGATGGCGCTGACCTGCTCGGCCGGTGGGTTCACGGCGATCGTGATGGTCAGCTCGGATCCCTCGGGGGGCACCGCCGCGGTTCCGCCGCCCAGATGTGTCCCGGTGTCGTCCGCCAGCGTCACGGCCAGCGTGGTGCCGGCGCACAGGCGCGTATCGAGGCCCGTCAGGGTCCCCCCGGTCCCGTTCCGTGGCTGTTCACAGGATTGATCGCTGTGGTCCGAGGGCGCGGTAAGGCCGCGAAGACTCACGGACAACATTGCCGGGAGCCTGAATGTCCCGGAGCCCGTCGGTTAGGGCTCGAACCGATAGCCCACGCCTCGTACCGAGATCAGGTGCCGGGGCTGGTCGGGTTCGGCCTCGATGTGGTGCCGGAGCCGGCGGACATGCTCCGTGACCGTGGTCGGCGACTGCCACTCGCTGCTCGATCCCCAGACCAGGGTCAGGATCTGCTCCCGGCTGAACACCCGGCGGGGCGACGAGGCCAGGAAGGCGAGCAGGTCGAACTCGCGGCGGGTGAGGTGGATCGGGCGCCCCTCGACGGACACCGCCCGCCGATCGAGGTCGATGACCAGGTCCCTGAAGTCCAGGTGGGGCGGGGCGGGTGGCGGGGTCCGCCGGCGGAGCACGGCCCGGACCCGGGCCACGACTTCGGCGGGCGAGAACGGTTTACCCACATAGTCATCGGCCCCGAGGTCGAGCCCCAGGATGCGATCCGTGGCCTGGTCCCGCCCGGTGAGGATCACGGGCGTGTCGCTCGTCCGCTTGAGGCTGGCCAGCACCTGGAGACCGTCGAGCCGGGGCAGGTCCACGTCGAGGATGACCAGATCCGGTGGGTGGTGCGCGACGGCGTCCAGGGCGATCTCGCCGTCCGACGCTTCCTCGGCCCCGATCCCTTCCCGGCGCAGGGCATCGACCAGCAGGCCCCGGATCTGAGCGTCGCCGTTGACGACCAGGATGGTGAGGAGATCGACGGGTGCCGTCCGGTTGATCACGTGTGCACCGAGTGCCCTGACCTCGTCGGCGAGAGTTGTTGTTCCAATGTTGTGAAACCGTTGTCGGTGCGTTGTTGCGCCGTCAGGGAACCCTACGCGGTCCTCTGAGTTAGCGCACGAGCTCCATGCGCAGCCCGTCCTCGTTCCACTCCGGGACGTCGGGCAGGCGGGACACGGCCCGGGCCGCGATGCGCCGGGCGGTCCACAGGTCGACGCAGGCGTCGAGGAGGCGGGGGAGGGAGATCTCCTCGGGCCGGTTGTCCAGCACCCGGTCGAGCCCGGGCATCCGGGCCTGCAGGAGAGCCAGGCGCTCCTCGATGCCCTCCTCGGTGCGCTTGGCGAACTTGAGGGGCTGGTCGTCGTTGAGCTGGTAGAAGCCGAGCTCGGGGTGGACCTCGAAGACGACCCGCTGGTGGTAGGAGGCGACGTCGCGCTGCACCTCCCGGATGCGGGGAAGGAGCGTGCGGCCCACGGCGGAGAGGCCCTGGCCGTCGTCGTCGAGCACCGAGCGGGGCGGCGGCGACACGATGGCCGACCCCCGGCGGGGGCCGAGGAGATGGCGGGCGGCCTGGTCGCAGGCCCGGCCGCCGGGGTTCTGCGCGCTGGGCAGGCCGATGGGGCTGTGGAGGGCCACGATCTCGAAGGAGGGGCGGTAGTCGAGGATGTCGATGATCTGGCCCATCACCTGGGGCGGCTCCGGGAAGAGCGAGATCCCCTGGAGCTTGCCCGAGACCACCAGCCAGCCTCCGGGGCTGGGCTCGACGCCGGCCAGGAGCCGGTAGGGCATGGGTGCGCCCCGCTTGAGGGGGGTGGAGGACACGGGGCGATCGTAGTGACGGCCCGGTGTCAACCTCGACGGGTAGGCCAGTTGCAGTGCCAGGGATATCCCAGATTGCCTCGAGGCCTCTTCGCATGGTTATGCGCGAGTTGTGCATGTCCTTCTAGACCCTAGAGAAGAATCGCATAACGTGGCATAGGTCGGGCCGTGCGCCTGAAGGCCGAATATGGCAGTGACGAGTTTGCTTGCCTTGTCGAGCGCGAATCGGAACGGATCGAGCGGAAGACGGGACTCGGAGATCACCCGCTCCAGGACGCCTTCGTGGCGTTCAGCAATACGGATGGCGGTGTCATCTTCGTTGGTGTTCGAGACAACGGCGAGGTTGTCGGCCGAGTACACGATCAGGGTTCCGACGATCGGATTCACGCGGCGGCGCTGAACGCTCGCGACGTTGGGCGCTACGGGATCATCGAGTTGAAGGTTGCCGGAAAACCGGTGATTGCAATCGAGGTCAAGCGTCGAGAGGAAGGTTTTTCACAAACGAGCGACGGACGAGTTCTTGTTCGGCGAGGTGCTCGGAACGTGGCGCTGTACGGCACGGACCTGACTCACCTCATCCAAGACCGCGCGCTCCGTCGCTTTGAACTTGTGGGGTCCGGTGTCCCGCGTGACGCCGCCGACGAGGCACTGGTCCGCGAAGTGGCAGAGGCCTTCGGATGGTCGAGTCGGGCATCGAAGGCGCAAGACGACCGCCTCGCTGAGCGCGGCCTGCTGAGCGACGGGGAACTGACCGTTGCGGGTGCCCTCTTCCTGACCGATCCCCGAACCTCGCTGTCAGAACAAAGCCATCATCGAGGTACGCCGATACCCGACCGAGGGGATCGACTACGACCGGAGAGTGGAATTCGGAGGACCGCTTCATCGCCAGCTCCAAGAGGCAACCGGATTCATCGTGGATGAACTCGGAACGGACCTTGTCGTAACGGGGCTTTACAGACACGAGCTGCCGAGGCTCCCCGAGGTGGTCCTTCGCGAAGCGATCGCCAACGCACATCGGTCGCATGAGATTCACAGGGTGGCGACCGTCGTTGAACTCCATCCCGACCGGGTCGTCGTATCCTCCCCCGGCGGACTCCCGGAGCCCGTCACAGTCACGAACATTCGACAGGCACAGGCAGCCAGGAACCAGGTTGTCATTGACGTGTTTCACCGATTTCGACTCGCTGAGGATGCCGGGCGAGGCGTCGATGTCATGGAGGACACGATGCAGGCGGCCCTCCTGGACCCCCCGACATTCTTCGACGACAAGCACGCGGTACGGGTTGTGCTGTCCCTACGCGGGCCGGTCACCCCTCGGGAACGCGCCTGGGTCGCAGATCTGGAGCGCAGAGGTGAGATTGTGCCCAGCGATCGCCTCGTCCTCGTACACGCTGCTCGAGGTGACCGCATCACCAACAAGATGGTTCGCGAGATCCTCAACGTCGGGGCTGTCGAAGCTCGGGAGGCGCTTCAACGGTTGCGAGACAACGACCTTCTCACGCAGCACGGCAGCCGCGGTGGTGCCTCCTACGCCATTGCTGAGGACCTTGCTCCGCCGGCGGCCTACCGGATGTCACCGCAACAGCTCGAAGACCTCGTCGTGGAGCACGCCCGCTCCAATCCCCTTTCGAACGAGAGGGTTCGCGAGCTCACCGGATTCGAGCGTCCGCAAGCCCTCGCCATGCTTCGCAAGCTCGTCGCTCAAGGTCGGCTCCGCCGGACGGGGTCGCGTCGCGGGACACGGTATGACGCGCTATGAACAAGTATCAGTGTTGTAACTCATGCGCTCACGGGCTGGACTCAAGGGCTCTCATAACTCGGGTTTGACGCTCAGCCTGCGGTCCGACCCCGGACGCGAAGCGGCGGGCCCGGAGGCCCGCCGCTCGGTGCTGATGCTGAACCGGCTCCGCGCCCCTTAACGGGAGCCGGCCAGCACCCCGCGCCTGCGGTCTGTGGCAATTTCCTTGGGGTAGAGGCTGCGCATGACGGCCTCGTCGAGTTCGACCTGGCCGTCGGCCACCAGCCGGGAGAGGTCCATCTCCAGGGTCTGCATCCCGTCGCTCTGGCCGATGGTGATGGCGTTGCGCAGCTGGCGGTTGTTGCCCTCGCGGATGAGGTTCCGCACCGCGTGGGTGCCGGCCAGGACCTCGTAGGCGGCGACGAGGCCGCCGCCGATCTGGGGCAGGAGCCGCTGGTAGACGACGCCGACCAGGCTGGTGGAGAGCTGGAGGCGGGCCTGGTTCTGCTGCTCGCCGGGGAACACGCCGATGACCCGGTCGATGGCCTGGGCGCTGTCGTTGGTGTGGACGGTGGCGAAGACCAAGTGGCCGGTCTCGGCCAGGGTGAGGACGGTGTCGATCGACTCGAGATCGCGCATCTCGCCCACCATGAGGACGTCGGGGTCCTCCCGCAGGGCGGAGCGCAGGGCCCGGGCGAAGGACTCGGTGTCCTCGCCGACCTCCCGCTGGTTGACAGCGCCGAGGCCGTGGTCGTGGACGTACTCGATGGGGTCCTCGATGGTGAGGATGTGGCAGCGGCGGCGCTGGTTCACGTGATCGACCAGGGAGGCCAGCGTCGTCGACTTGCCCGAGCCGGTGGGCCCGGTGACCAGGATGAGGCCCGACGGGGAGTCGGCCATCTTCTGGACGACGGCGGGGAGGCCCAGCTCCTCGAGGGTGGGGATGCGGGAGGGGATCATCCGCAGGGCCACGCACACCGAACCCCGCTGGAAGAAGGCGTTGCCCCGTACCCGGGCGTGGCGCTCGTAGGAGAAGGCGAAGTCCAGCTCCCGCTGCGTCTCGAAGGCGCTCAGGTTCCCGGCCGGGATCACCGAGCCGAGCAGCGCCTCGGTGTCGACGGGCCGGAGGCGCTCTTCGCCCGGCACCGCCGCGAGGTGACCCTCGATCCGGGCCAGCGGCGGCGAGCCGGCGGTGAGCAGCAGGTCCGTGCCCTTGTGCTCCCACACGTAGGCGAGCAGCTGCTGCATGCGGGCGGCGGCGGACAGCGTGGAGGGAGTGTGGTCGACCATGCCTGCCAAGGTAAGCCAGGTGGTGCGCGCTGGCATCCTCAAGATTGATGAAGACGGGCGCGTAGTCTGCGCTCGTGAGCGATCTCGAGCGTCCGATCCCCGACGGTTACGTATGGGACAACACCTGGGCCCCGGCCCGCCGGCGGCTGGCCCTCCTGGAGGGGCTTTACGATCCCGGGACGCAGCGCCGCATCGCCGGCCTCGGCGTGAAGCCGGGCTCGTCCTGCCTGGAGGTCGCCGGCGGGGGTGGGACCGTCGCCGAGTTCCTCTGCCGGGCGGTCGGTCCCGAGGGCCGGGTGGTCACCGTCGACCTCGACACCCGGTTCCTACGGGAGCTCGACCTCCCCAACCTCGAGGTGATCGAGCGCGACGTCGTGGCCGACGGGCTTCCCGGGGGTGCGTTCGACCTCGTCCACGCCCGGGCCCTCCTCATGCACCTGAACGAGCGAGAGGAGCTCCTGGCCGCCTTCGCCGCCGTCCTGCGGCCCGGCGGGTGGCTGCTGGTGGAGGAGGGCGACAAGTTCCCCATCGACGCCGTGGACGAAGGCGCCTACCGGGCGGCCTGGCGGATCATCAAGCGGGTGGCCGCCCCGGCCGGCCTCGACACCTGCTGGGCCCGTCAGCTGCCCGGGCGGCTCTGTGCCCTGGGCCTGGCCGACGTGGACTGTCAGATGGACGGCTCCTTCTTCACCGGTGGATCGGCGGGCGCCCAGTTCATCCAGATGACCCTGGCCCAGACCCTGGAGAAGGTGCCGCTGGCCGAGGACGAGCGCCAAGTGCTGGAGGACGCCATCGCCGAGCTCGACGACGCTGGCCGGTGGTTCCCGTCCTTTGTGATGGTGGCCGCCTGGGGGCGGCGGGCGTAGCGCCGGACCGTCTCAATCTTCGGGGACCTGCGAACGAGTCGAGGAAGAGCAAAGCGGCCGGCCCATCGGGCCGGCCGCTCCAAAGCAAGTGGTCGTGCTGCGTTACGGGGTCTTTGCGAAGCCGCTGGCGCAGGCGCCACCCTGGTCGACGATGGTGTACGACTTCCGGTCGGTGCTGACGCAGATGTCGTGCTTGGTGGAGGCCGAGCGGAGGAACTTGGCGCCGACGAGGTCGTTGACCGGCGTGGCCACCGGGGTGACCGACTCGTAGGCGTAGAGGCCGGTGTCGTTGTTGGCGTAGAAGGCCTCCTCGGCGGTCTCGAGGACGGACCGGTCGGTGTCCTTGGCCTTCTGGGTGCCCTTGTCCGTGATGCCGCCGACGGCGAACACCACGATGGAGGCGAGGATGCCAAGAATGACGATGACGACGAGGAGCTCGACGAGGGTGAAGCCCTCTTCGTTCTGCTGACGGTCGCGCAGGCGCTGGATCATTGGGACTTGTTCCTTTCGAACGTGGTGGTTGTCGCATCTTCGGGCGTCCCTCCGAGGAAGCGCCCTGCACACCTATTAACGACTAATAGGCTTTGGGTGGCTTCATCAGCATTGATGAATCCCCCGATTCCGAGCGTGAACGGCGGTACCCGCACCGACCGGCGCGACGACAGAGAGGCGCTTTCGCGAAGCGCCTCTCTGTCTCTTCGTCCATAACCCGCCGCGGCAATGCCATCCGCGGGCAGCCAGCACGCCCTTACTTCAGGGCCGTCCTAGAACTGAACGCCGTTAGGCAGGGTGAATGAGCTGGGGTTGAGGGTGGATCCGATGGATGAGCGGATGTCGCTGTCGGCGGAGTAGCGCGGTGCGTGCGAATCGCTTTCGACGTTGGTGCCGCCGCTGGCTCCCCCGAGGGTCATCGTCAAACGGAAGTTCGTGGCGTCCCACTCGACGATGGACTGGTTGGTGCCCGATCCTCGGAAGTTCCGGTCGTTGCTGACGTAATCGTTGTCGTTCATGTCGATGGTCCCGAAATTGAACGCGCAGCTTGACGCGCTGACCCTGATCTCCTCATCGCCGTCGTCCCCAAACCAGCTGTCATTGTTGTCGACATCGACGCGGACGTTGTTGTCGCCGTCCAGTCGCTGGTTCGCCGAGTTGTCGGTCCAGTCGTCGCAGAAGCTGCTGACCCGCATGCGGCGGGAGAAGGTGACCACGATCTGGTCCCCCCGTTCCAGCTTGCCGTCGATACCGCCGACCCCGTTCCTCAACTGGACACTGGTGATGGCGGGCGGCGACCGGTCCACCGTGTAGCCCTGACCGGCGAAGTTGCCGTTCCCGTTCCCGGGCCCGCCGAGGAGCCGATCGGTGGTGTTGTGGATCGTGTCATTGTCCGCAAGGTCGAGGCGGAGCGTCCCCGTCCCGGTGATCGCACTGAGGTTGGCCGTCACCGTCCAGACGGAAGCCGTGCCGGAAGTGGGAGCGATGGACGCCAGCGTCGGCGTGCCGGACAAGCCGTTGGGGACAAGGACGAAGTCCGAGCCACTGCCGCTCAGGTTCACGTCGCGGACGGACTCGCTGAACTTCACCTCCCAGCGGACGGTGTCCGCTTCGGTGTTCACGGGGTCGAGGGGGTTGATCGAAAGCACCTGGAGGAGGGAAGGGTCGTAGTGGATGGTTCCCAGGTTCGAGGCGACGTTGCCATGGCCCACCGCGTCCTCCGCCCGGTTGGCCGCCACCGAGATCGTGGAATCGCCCACGGCCACCCCGTCGAGCACGACGTCGTAGGCTCGGTCGCCGTTGGCCACCACTTCCATGTTGCCGCCAACCGCCTCGCCGCCACGGGTGATGTCAGAGCCGTCGAACCCGGTCACGGGCTCGTTGAACGTGATGGTGAAACGCAGGGGTAGGGCTTTGGTGCTGCCGGCCTGCCCGGTGGGCAGCGTGATCGTGGGCCGCGGGAGTTCGCGGTCAACCCGGTAGCCGTGGCTCGTGAAGTTCCCGTTGTCCTCACCGGTACCGCCGAGTCGGCTCCCGCCGGGGCCGGCGCCCGCCCGGATGGAATCGTTGTCGTCGAGCTCCAGCCAGAGGTCTCCCGCCTTGGAGAGGCCGGAGATGTTGGCGGTGACGGTCCAGGTCGTGCTCGGTGACGTCCCACTCGACGTCACCGCCGAGATCGTGGCCGCCGAGATCGCCGCGTTGCCGTTCATCGTGTCGTACAGGTCGAAGTCGCTGGCGTCCACATTGCGGACTGCGGCGCTGAAGGTGACGACCCAGCGCAGGGAGGTGACAGTGGCGTTCGCCGGGTCGGGGTCCGAGGTGTGGCGGTCGATGGACGCGACGACGAGCAGGGCCGGGTCGTACTCGACCGAGACCACCGCCGAGGCGGGGTTCCCGTTCCCGGCGGCATCTTTCACGGCATCGGCTGGGATGGAGACGTCGATCTCGCCGGCGTCGATGCCGTCGATCACGATCTCGTAGGTGGGGCTGGTGCCGTGCACGTCGATGGAACCGGCACCGCAGCCGGTGCAGCTGACGTCGGTACTGTCGAAGGCGAGGGGCTCGCTCAAGCGTGCCGTGAGGCGGATCGGGAGATCGTTGGTGGCGGCGCCTTGCCCTGCAGCCCGGGTCAAGAGGACAGTCGGGGCCACTTTGTCGATCTGGTACGTGTGGCCGGTGACGGTCGCGTCCTCCAGCCTCACGCCGTCCTCGTCGCGGATGGACTGGTCGTTGTCGAACAGGTCGAGTCGGAGGGTGCCCGTCGTCTGCGAGGTCGACGTGGTGACAGTCACGGTCCACAGGTTGGTACGGCGGGTGGAGAAGCCGGGGCTCACCGAAACGGCAGGGTTACCACCGCCCAGAGTGTGAGCGACATTGAAATCGGCCGCGGAGACACCGGTCACCTCGTCGTTGAACCGAACTTCCCACTTCACGGAGCTGGCATTCGTGAGTTCGGGACCCACCCGGTTCATCGAGACGACATTTGGCGGCAAGGCGGCCACGATCTGCGCCGCCGTGGTGGAGCGGGGCAACGCCCGGAGGAAGTACTTGTACCCGGAGCGCTCTTCGATCTCCAGGTCCACCCGAGTCGGCGATCCGGCGCATGAGCCGGTGGGCGGGCAGAACGGGACGGCCCGAGCCAGGTTCTTCACCACCCTTACTTCCTCGAGCACCCGGCTTATCCCGCCGGCGTCGTCCTCGCACAGGCGACGGATGAGGTATGACGACGGAGCCCACGAGCCGTCGGGCTGCTGCGAGTCGGGCTGGACGTACCACGCCACTCTGGCCTTCCCGCCCTCGGTCCAGTGCATCCGGACGACGGTGGTCCCGGGCAGACGGAGCGTCGGACCCGTGCCGTGCGACGCTAGGGGCGCGGTCCAGCACGGCTCGTTGTCCGGAGGGTCGGCGGTCGAGATCCCGTTCGGGGCAACGCTTCCGGCATCACCGCCGAAGTAGGTCGCGAGGAGGCGGGCGTCGCGCGATTCCGAAAGGCGTGTGTGCGCCTCGGCGGTCGTCTTTGCCCCCACGACGAACGCTGCGGCGATGGCCAGGGCGATCCCCGACCCGATGGCCACGACGATCAACAGCTCGGGGAGGGTGAAGCCGCGCTCACAAGTCGTGGAGCGGGAGAGACGGGCCCGCGCGCGCCTGATCGAGATCATCTACCTCACGCTCCAGTTTTCGACGGTGGTGCGTACCACCGGAGGGGACCCCTGTTCCTGGAACAGCACCTGGGCGGAGAGAAGGGTGCTGCCGGCACCACACTTGGTCGGTGCCGTGGTGGTCGTCGAACTGCTGGTATCGGCGTAGCACTTCGCCGTGAACGTCGCCCGGACGATTTTGGGGCTGGTGGCGGAGACCACCTGGCGAACGCACCCCACGGCGATCTCCTGGTCGTTGATCACCGTGCGGTAGAAGTCCCGCCCGGAGGCGCAGGTGGCGGAGAACGGGTTGTGGCGAAGCTTGTTGATGGCCCCATCGATGGCGCCATCGGCGGCGTATTCGACGGAGCGCACGGGCCTCAGGGCGACGGTCGCCTTGACATTGGTGGTGGCGTAGTTGAGCAGGACCACGCCGACAACGCCCACGAAGGTGATGAAGGCGAGGGCGAGGACGAGGACCTGTCCGTTCTCTTCGCTGCGGATCCTGCGGATCATGGCTGTGGGTGCTTTCTGATGATGATCTGGAGCTTCTCGGTGTCACGACCGTCCGTCGATGCAGCCTGAAGGGTGAGGCGCTGGGATCCCAGGTCGGTGATCGGGCACTTCGCGGAGAAGGTGTCCTGGCTCAGCTCGCGGGCTGCTTCCGCCAAGGCGTCTTCGAGCTGGTCGAAGTCTTGGACCTCGCTCCAGTGGGCCTGCTTCAAATCCGAGTCCGGATCGTCCAGGTCCCACTCGAAGGGCCCCGGCGTCCCCTCGGTCCAGGCGAGTTCCTGAAGGTGGTCGTCGGCCGCGGCGGTGTCGAGCGCCACGCCGAAGGCGAGGACCTGTGATCCCTCGCTCTTGAGGATGTCGGCCTTCTGCTCCGCCTGATCCAGGGCGGTCTGGCTGAACCCACTGCCCGGCCCATCGGCATTGCTCGTATCCGTGTCGGGATCGAGATAGAAGGTCGGCTCGCCGTCGGTGACGAACACGATTCGGGGAGCCGGCGTCTCCGGGAACCCGGGGAACAGCGTGAACTGGTCCGTTGCCTTGATCAGCGCCGCTTCCCAGTTCGTTCCGCCCGTGAAGGCGAGGTTGTCGATGGCGTTCACGAAGGTCACGGCGCCGGCGTCGTCGAGCTCGGTCGGCGGGACGTTCACACTGGCCTGCGTCGAGAAACTGATGAGCGACAAGTAGGTTCCGGTGTTCTTGAGGCCGTTGACGAAGGCCTTGGCCGCGTCGCGGACATCGGTTTGCTCGCTTCCCTCGATCGAGCCCGAGCGGTCGAGGACGAGAATGATGTTCTTCAGGTCCAGGACGTCCTGGTACTCAGTCACAGGTACCGCCGAGACCGTGTAGCCGGAAGGCGGTTGATAGATGTGTGTCCCTCCGTAGGGGTGCTCGAATACGCCGTCCCCGTTGGTGTCCGTGGGACTGGCGCACGGGACATAACCGTCGGCGTGTCGCCGGGCGCGCTCCTTGATCGCCTCGGCGTAACTACGGACGACGATGTCCGCGTTCACCTGCTTGCGGTGGTAGTCCGAGGCGAGAGAGGCCGTGCCGAGCGCTTGGACGATCCCGGCCACCGACAGCCCCAGAATGGTGATCGTGACCAGCACCTCGGCCAGGGAGGCCCCGGCCTCGGAACGAACGCGACGCCTGATCCGGCTCACGACCCGAGCTGCCCGGTATTGAAGATCCCGTACATGGCGGACACCAGTGCGATGGCCACGAAGCCGACGACGACTCCCATGAAGATGATGACCGCCGGCTCGAACAGGCTGGTGAAGCGGGTGAGCTTGAAGTCGAGATCCCGGCCGTAGTACTCGGCGGAGGTCTGAAGCTGCAGGTCGAGGGTGCCGGTCTCCTCGCCCACCCGGATCATCTGGTTGGCGGCGCCGGGAAAGAGGCCACTGCGGGCAATGGGGGCGGCAAGACCCTCGCCCTGGAGCATGGCTTGGCGCACCTCGGTCAGGCCCTCCTGATAGACGACGTTGGTGGTCCCGTCGGAGGTGACGACCAGGGCGTCAGGGAGGGATACGCCGGAGCGGACCATGGAGCTCAAGGTCCGGCAGAACCGCTCGACGATCGCGCCCTGCACCAGGTCACCCACGATGGGCATCCGGAGGAGGGAAGCGTCACGCATGGCGCGACCCCGCTTCGTCCGGGGGCCGAAGCCCAGGACGAGACCGACGATGAGAATGCCGGCCAGGAGGAACGGCCACTGGTCGGCGACGAAGTGGGTGAAGCCCAACATCATCCGGGTCGGGAGCGGCAGTTCGGCGTCGAGCTCGGCGAAGAAGTCCTCGAAGCGGGGGAGCACGAAGGCGGTGAGGACCACCACGGTGGCGATCGACATCAGGAACACGATGGCCGGATAGAAGAGGGCCGACTGGATCTTGCGCCGGGCCTCGAGGTCGCGGTCGATGTAGTTGGAGACCTCGTCGAGGGCGGCATCGAGGTTCCCGCTCATCTCGGCTGCCTCGACCACGCCGACGTAGAAGGCCGGGAAGGCCTCCGGGTGGGCCCGGGTGGCGGCGCTGAAGGTGGAGCCGGAGCGCAGGAGCTCGGCCATGTCGTCCAGGACCCCGGCAAAGACCGCCTTGTCCGGCGTCTCCTCCCGGATTACGCCGATGGCGTCGAGGACGGTGATGCCGGCACGCAGGAACACCGCCATCTGGCGGGAGAAGTGCATCAGGTCCTTGCGGGAGACCTTCTTCTTGGTGATCTCGTACTTGAGGACGCTCTTGCGCTCCGCCAGCCTCGTCACCTCGAGGCCCTTGTCAGCCAGGGCGAGGCCGGCGGCCGTAGGGGTCTCGCTGGAGATGGTGCCCTTGACCTCGGAGCCGTCGGGGTCGATGGCGGTGTATTTGAAGGTCAGCATTTCCCTGTCCGTCCTTAGCTGGCGTAGATGACCCGGATGACTTCGGAGATGGTGGTGGTGTCGGACTTGACAAGGGCCAGGCCCTCCTGCAGCAGGGTGCGCATCCCCTGGGCGATCGCCATCCGGCGGATCTCCTCCTGGGTGGCCCAGCCGACGATGAGGCGCTTGATCTCGGGGGTGACCCGCAGCAGCTCGTAGACGCCGATGCGGTCCTGGTAGCCGGTGCCGGCGCAGAAGTTGCAGCCCTGGCCGATGAAGAACGTGTCCTTGGGGGCGCCGCCGGACTCGAGGTAGAAGGCGAGCTCCTCCTCGGAGGGGGTGTAGGGAACCTTGCAGGTGGTGCAGGTCCGGCGCACCAGGCGCTGGCCGACGACGGCCAGGGCGGCCGAAGCCACCAGGAACGCCTCGATGCCCATGTCGAGCAGCCGGTGGACGGCGGCGGCGGTGTCGGTGGCGTGCAGTGACGACAGGACCAGGTGGCCGGTGAGGGCCGACTGCACGGCGATGCGGGCGGTCTCGGCGTCGCGGATCTCGCCCACCAGGATCACGTCGGGGTCCTGGCGGAGGATCGAGCGTAGGCCCTCGGCGAAGGTGACGCCGGCCTGCTCGTTGATCTGGATCTGGTTGATCGAGGGCAGCACGTACTCGACGGGATCCTCGATGGTCATGATGTTGCGCTCGACGCTGTCCAGCTCGCCGAGGGTGGCGTAGAGGCTGGTGGTCTTGCCGCTGCCGGTGGGGCCCACGCACACGACCATCCCGAAGGGGGAGTGGACAAGCTTCATCCAGGTTGCGTGGGTGTCGGCCGGCATGCCGATGTCGGCGGCACGGTACAGCGGGCGGCTCTTGTCGAGCAGCCGCATGGTGACTTTCTCGCCGAAGACGGTGGGGGTGGCGGCGATGCGCAGGTCGAGGGCCCGACCGTCGATCTCGAGCGAGGTACCGCCGTCTTGGGGACGGCGCCGCTCGACGATGTTCATCCCGCCCATGATCTTGATCCGGCTGATGAGGGCCGGGCCCATGGCCGCCGGCACCTGCATGACCTCGTGGAGGGCACCGTCGACGCGGAAGCGGACCCGCACCTGGTTGTCCTGGGGCTCGATGTGGATATCGGAGGCCCGGTCCCGCAGGGCCTGGGCGATGAGGAGGTTGACCACCTGGATGACCGGGGCCTCAGCCTCGGAGGTCACCGTCACCTGGGCCGGCGCCGCCGTCTGCGTCTTGCGCAGCGTGTCGCCGACGGTGAAGGCCTTGACCTGGTTCTCGATGGCCCCCAGGGCCCGGTAGGCGCCGTTGATGACCCGGCTGATCTCGGAGGCGGGGGCAATGAGGAGGCGGACGGAGGTGCGGGTGACTTCGCCCAGCTGGCGCTCCGCTTGCGGGGTGGGGTCGGCCACCGCCACCTCGAGGGTGCCGTCGACCAGGCGGAGGGGCACGGCGATGAGCTCCCGGGCCACGTGCTCGGGCACCAGGGCGATGGCATCCGGCGCGGGCCGGTCGTTGCGCAGGTCGGCCAGCGCGACGCCGAGGTGCTCGGAGAGAGCGATGGCCAGGTCGCGGTCAGAGATGACGCCCTGGTCGACGAGGAGGGCGCCGAGGCGCTTCCCCGAAGTCGTCTGCTGCTGGAGGGCGTTGACGAGGGCGTTCGTATCGAGCAGCTGCTTGCGGACGAGCAGCTCGCCGAAGCGGTTCCCGTCGGGTCGGACGGCGAGGTCGCCCGGAGCGGCGGAGGCCGACTGGTTGATGACCGCCGTGCCCGCCGGGTTGCCGTTGGCCGTCACGATCTGGTTCTTGGTGCCGCCGAAGCGCTTCATGCCGCCACCCCCACTTCGGGACGCCAGCCGCAGTTGCGGGCCAGAGCGGCCGCCGCCATCTGCGAGTTGACGTCGAGCTTCTGGAAAATCGAACGGATCTGCGTGCGGACGGTGGCGAGCGAAACGTAGGAGCGCTCAGCGATGACCGCTGCGGACTGGCCCTCGACCAGCATCCCGAGGACGTTGCGCTCCCGGGGGGTGAGGGCCTGGAAGGGGGCGAGCTTGGCCTGCTCCTGGCGGCGCTGGCGCTCGAGCTCGCAGACCGCCTGCACCCGTTCGGTGATCGGGGTGACCGCCTCGCCCTCCGCCGCCCGGCGGATCGATTCCAGCAGGGCGGGGAAGTTCTGGCCCTTGCCGACGACGCCGAGGGCGCCGGCTTCCAGGCATCGGGCCACCGCCAGCTGGTCGGTGAGGCCGCTCACGACGAGGACGTCGGTGCCGAGGGCGACGAGGGGGCGGATGAGGTCGAGGCCGTGGCCCACCGGACCGAGCTCGAGGTCGAGCACCACCAGCTTGGGCGCCAGGCTGCGGGCCTCGTCGAGAATGCCCTCGACGCTGGCGCAGGCCGACACGGTCACGTCCAGGCCATGGCGGCTGAGGACGGCCTGGAGGGTCTCGGCCACCATCTGGTGGTCGTCGACCAGGAGCACCCGAGGGGCCGACTCGACGACCGGGTCGCCGGAGCCGCGGGAGTTGAAATCAGTCATGGGTGAATCGTCGGCCGGAGAGAACACCCCGTGAGCAATCCGGTCACAAAACTTTGACAATTCTGCTGCCCGACCCCGCCTGACCAGGCCCGACGGCCCGGCCGGGATGGCGGGAAGGGGGCTCCGGGCGGGCCCGGGAAAGGCTCAGGACCGGACGGCTGGACCTACGCTGAAGGGTGATGTCGCCCGATCCGGACCTCCCCGGGGCTGACCGGCTCGCCGAGCTGGCGGCCGCCGAGCGACGCGCCCGCCTGGCCAACGCCCATGCCCGGCGCCACCTCGGGCTCCTGGCCCAGGGCAGCCGGGCGCTGGTGGCCAGCCTCGACGACCCCATCGCTGCCCTGCGGACCCTCGTCGAGGTCATCGTCCCCGGGTTCGCCGACTGGTGTGCTATCGACATGGTGGAGAACGGAGCCGTCAAGCGGGTGGCCTACCGCCACGCCGACCCTGGGGCCATGGTCCGCTTCCCGGCGCTCGTAGAACAGCATCCGGACTGGCCGGCGCCGATCCGCCGGGTGATGGCCAGCGGGCACTTCGAGCTCGTGTGGGACGCCGCCGACCCGAAGCCACCCCTCCCCGGCGACGACGACCACCGGGCGGTGCTCGTCGCGCTCGGCCTGGAGTCCTGCGTGATCGTCCCCCTCCGCATCCAGGGCCTGTCGGTCGGGGCCATCACCTGCGCCACCGCCCCGGCCCGGCGGGGCTACCGGCCGTCCGACGTCGAAGCCCTGGAGGAGCTGGCCGGCCGGACAGCCACGACCTTGGAGCGGATCTCCCTCTACCAGGCGCAGGAGGCGGCAGCCCGGGAGGCGGCGGCCCGGGCCGGCCAGCTCCGGCGCCTGACCGAGGCGGCCCGGGCTGTGCAGCCCCAGCGCCAGGCCAACGACGTCGCCGTGGTGGTGCTCCACCAGGCCCGCCGGGTGCTCGACAGCCGGATCGCCCTGATGGTGGTGGAGGGACAGCGGACCAGGCTGCGGATGGGGTCGGGCCCGCACGGATGGGAAGAGGAGCATGACCGGCTGCTGGCCCAGGTGGAGGGCGGCTCCGACGGCCCGGCGCCGTCCGTCCTGTCCGCGCCCATGAACGACCGCTCCGGAGCCCCGGTGGGGCTCCTGGCCGTCGGCGGCAAGACCACCGGGGAGTTCACCGGGGAGGACGAGGCGATCCTGGTGTCGCTGGCGCAGATGGCGTCGGTCGCCATCGCCAATGCCAACCTCTACGAGTCGGTCCGCTCCGGCGAGCAGCAGCTGCTGGCCCTGGTGGAGGCGGCACCTCTGGCCATCCTCGACCTCGGCCTGACCGGCGAGGTCCGCCGGTTCAACACCGCCGCCCAGCGGCTGCTGGGCAAGCCCGGGGCCTCCGGCGCCGCCACCGAGATCACCTTCCATCCCGAGACGGCCGCCGTGCTCCGCCGCCTCGTGGCCGACACCGCCGCCGGCCAGTCCGTCACCGACCTGGAGGCCGTGGCCCTGCGGGCCGACGGGGCCGAGGTCCCGCTGTCGCTGGCCAG
>JBOGFO010000726.1:0-5051 GCA_050743445.1 Acidimicrobiia bacterium | reverse complement strand
GATCAGCCCTTGACGGTCGTCCAGGCCGACACCCATTCCGAGTAGTCCTTGCAGACCGCACCGCGGTCGTCGCCGCATTCCTTCTCGGGGGTGGTCCAGAACGCCACCTTCTCGAAGTAGCTCTCGTCGGTGGCGTGGAACTTGGTGCAGTGCTCCTTGTCCGTGGTCAGGGCACAGGACTTGGTGTTGGACGGGGCCTCACCGAAGTACTCGGTGGCCTTGGCGTTAGCCTCCGGGGAGATGATGTGGTTCATCCACATGTACATGCAGTTCGGGTGCTCGGCCTTGGAGGAGACCATCCAGGTGTCCGACCACCCGGTGGAGCCCTCCTTGGGCAGCGTCACCTCGATGGGCGCATTCTCGGCCTTGAGCAGGTTGGCGATCACCTGCCAGGTCGTGCCCACCACCGAGTTGCCCTTGGCGAAGGCGTCGATCTCCTTGGTGTAGTCGCTCCAGTACTCGCCGATGATCGTCCGCTGCTCCTTGAGCAGGGCGATGGCGGCGTCGAACTGGGCCTGGTCGAGCTCGTAGACGTTGTCGATCTTGAGCTCGGGCTTGGCCGTCTTCAGCCACAGGGCGGCGTCGGCGATGTAGATCGGGCTGTCGTAGGCGGTCACCTTCCCCTTGTGGGGGGAGGCCGTGTCCCAGACCACACCCCAGCTGTCGGGGGCGGGCTTGACCACGCTCGTGTTGTACATGAGCAGGTTGGCCCCCCGGCCGTGGGGTACCCCGTAGTTCTTCCCGTCGACGGTGTTGTGGGGCTTGTCCTTGAGGCCGGCGAAGACGTCGGCGTAGTTCGGGATCAGGTCCATGTTGACCGGGGCCACGTCGCCGGCGGCGATGAGGCGCAGGGTGGCATCACCCGAAGCTGACACGCCGTCGTGGTTGCCCTGCTTCATGAGGTTCACCATCTCGTCAGAGGTGTTCCCCAGGGTCACGTTGACGTTGCAGCCGGTCTCCTTCTCGAAGCCGGTGACCCAGTCGTTCTTGGGATCGTTGGTGCCGTCCTCCACATAACCGGCCCAGGCGATGATGTCCACCTGGCCCTCGCCCGCACCCAGTTCCTGCAGCGCTTCGCCACCGGGCGAGGCGGCCGGCTCCTCGGTCGTCTCGTCGGTGGTGTCGTCTGCAGCGTCCTCCCCGTCGTCGCCACAACCGGCGGCGATAAGGGCTAGAGCCCCGAACAAGGCGACGAACAGGCGCCGTCCTTTCATATCCTCCCTACCTTTCTCAAGCTGCTTCATTGCGGTTGATTGGGTTGGTCCCGGGGTCTGAGGTGTCCCAGGGATTGGTTAGTCAGGGAGAAGCAGGTTGTGCTGTTCCCCCCAGATGAGTCGGACCTGGCGCCCCCTGGCCGCCAGGGCATCGGTCGAAGAGGTCTCGAGATTCTGGGTGGTGACCACCAGCTCGCCGCCGGCGTCAAGGGCCACGACGTACCGGGTGTCGGGCCCGAGATAGGCGACGTCCACCACCAGGCCGGTGGCCGAGCACTGGCCCGGCCCCGGTTCGATGTCGGGGTCGACGAGGCGGATCTTCTCGGGGCGGACCGTGAAGGTGCCCTCCCGCCCGAGGATGGACTGGGCCGCCTCCAGTTCGAGCAGGTTGGACGTGCCGACGAAGCCGGCCACGAAGGCCGAGACAGGATGCTCGTAGAGGTCGGCCGGCGGCGCCACCTGGACGATGCGGCCTTCGTTGAAGACGGCGATGCGGTCGCTCATGGTGAGCGCCTCGTCCTGGTCGTGGGTCACGAACACGAAGGTGATGCCGATCTCGGCCTGGATGGCCTTGAGCTCCCGTTGCATCTGCTCGCGGAGCTTGAGGTCGAGGGCCCCGAGGGGCTCGTCGAGGAGCAGCACCTTGGGTCGCTTCACCAGGGCCCGGGCCAGGGCCACCCGCTGGCGCTGCCCGCCGGAGAGCTGGGTCGGGCGGCGCTTCCCGAAGCCTCCGAGGCGCACCATGGACAGGGCGTCCTCCACCCGCTTGCGGCGCTCCTCCTTGCCCACCTTCTTGACCATGAGGCCGTAGGCCACGTTGTCGGCCACCGTCATGTGGGGGAACAGGGCGTAGTCCTGGAACACGGTGTTGACGTCACGCTCGTAGGGAGGCCGGTCGGTGACGTCCTCACCCTGGAGCAGGACCCGGCCCTCCGTGGGGGCCTCGAAACCGGCGATGAGCCGCAGGCAGGTGGTCTTGCCCGACCCCGACGGGCCGAGCATGGAGAAGAACTCCCCGTCGTGGATCTCGAGGTCGACATCGTCAACCGCCACGACTTCGCCGAAGCGCTTGCTCACCCCGGCCAGCGTGATGGCGGGCACCGACGAACTGGTGCGCCCGGCCCCGCGCGATGACGTGACAGCCCCTTCCGGCACGGTGGCCACGGGCGTCGAGCCTACCGGCGGGTGTTCGGAGCCAGCTGTCATTGGCTCGCCTTGAGGGCGGCGCCGAAGACCCGGACGGCCTCGTCGATCTCGGATGGGGTGACCACCAGCGGGGGCATCCACCGGATCACCTGACCGTAGGTGCCGGCGTTCATGAGGATGAGGTGGCCCTCCCGGAGGCAGTGCTCGGTGATGGCCGCCACCCGGGCGCCGTCGGGGCTCCCCGTGCCCGGATGGGCGAACTCGACGGCGACCATCAGGCCGAGGCCCCGCACTTCGGCGACGCCCGGGTCGCCGGCGGTGAGCTCGGCGAGGCCTTCGGTCAGCTGGCGGCCGCGGGCGGCCACCCCGTCGAGGAAGCCGGGTTCGCTCAGCACGTCGATCGTGGCCAGGGCGGCGGCGCACCCCAGGGGGTTGCCGCCGTAGGTGCCACCGTGGGCGCCGCGGGGCCAGCGGGACATGAGCTCGGCCGACGCGCCGATGGCCGAGATGGGGAACCCGGAGCCAAGTCCCTTGGCCAGCACCATCACGTCGGGCCTGACCCCGCAGTGCTCCAGGGCGAACATCCTGCCCGTCCGGCCGAAGCCCGTCTGGACCTCGTCGGCCACGAAGAGGATGCCGTGCTCGGCGCAGATCTCGGCCAGGCCGGCCAGGAACCGGGCGGGAGCGGCAACGTAGCCCCCCTCCCCCAGCACCGGTTCGATCACGATCGCCGCCGTCTCCGACGGCGCGGTCTGGGAGGCCAGCAGGTGGTGTAGCGCCCGCAGGCAGAAGGCGGTGGCCCGGTCGGGATCGCCGCCATGGTCCAGGGGAGCGGGGAAGGGGGCGACGAAGACACCCGAGGGCAGGGGGGCGTGACCGCCCCGATAGGACGTCTTGGACGTGGTCATGGCCATGGTCAGGTGCGTGCGGCCGTGGAAGCTGCCCGAGAAGACGATGATGTTGGGCCGCCCCGTCACCTGCTTGGCCAGCTTCACGGCGCCCTCGGTCGCCTCGGCCCCCGAGTTGGCAAAGAAGAAGGTGTCGATCGGGTCCGGGCAGATGGCGGCCAGACGGGCCGCCAAGGGTTCAAGCAGGGTGTGGCGGTAGACGTTGACCTGGGCGTGGATGAAGCGCTCGGCCTGCTCCTGGATGGCCGCGACGACCCTGGGATGGCAGTGGCCGGTGCTGGTGACAGCGATGCCGCTGGTGAAATCGAGATACTCGTCGCCATCGGTCGTCACGACCGTGCAGCCGCGCCCTGAGGCGACCTCCAGGTCGGTGACCCGGAACCAGACGTCGGAGATGTGCGCTCCCATGGGCCCAGCGGAAAGTCTCCTCTTCCGGCCGGCGGGAGGGAATGGTGGGTTACGAAGACGCGAACGACCGGCTTTGGAGATTCTCCAAACCCTTCGGGGACAGCCCGGAACCCCGGGTGTCAGCCGCCGGTCGAGAACCGGGACTCGGCCCGGAGCGCGAGGTACAGGTCGACGAGCGTGGACAGGCTCCGGACCGGCCGGCCGAGCTCTTCCTCCACCCGCGTCAGCCGGTAGCGCAGCGAGTTGGGATGGACATGGAGCCGAGCGGCGGCGGCGTTGACGTTCAGATCCTCGGCCAGGTAGGTGAGCAGCGTCTCCAGCAGCTGGGGATGGTCCCGCAGCGGGCCGAGGACGAGGTCCACCCGGGCCCGCAACTGGCCCGGGTCGGCGGCGCACAGCAGGGCGTCGATGAGCTCGAACTCCTCGAAGCGCAGGACCCGTGCTGCGGGGGCGCCCATCCGGGCCAGGAAGTCGAGCGCCAGGTGCGCGTCACCCCGGGATTCGGCGAGGTGCTCGGGCTCCGTCACCGGACGGCCCACCGCGCCCCACACCTCCAGCCCCTCGGCGACCGCCCCCTTGACCCAGTCCTCGACGGGGACGTCGTCGCCCTGGACGACGAGCGCCACGTGGTTGCCCAGCTGGCCGACCAGATGAGGGTGGGCACCCCCGGCGGCGGCGTTGCCGACGACGCGGGCGATGTCCCCCAGCGTCGAACCCAGCCGGCCGATGGGGACGGCGTCCCCCGCCATGGCGAAGAGCGCCACCCGCCAGCGCGCTCCGGCCGAGAATCCGAACAGCTCGAGGCGCTCGGAGGACACCTCCCGGGCGCGGGCCGGATCGAGCAGGTCGTGGAGCAGCTCGGCCCGGCGGACCCGCTCCTCCATGACCCCCACGTCCCGGGCCAGCTCGATGAGGCGGAGGAGGCGCTCGGCCACCTGCACCAGATGGCGCGTGATCCCGTCCGCTTCCGGCTCCGTCCGGCCGGACATCCCGGGGGTCCCCGAGGGGCCCGGGCGCCCGGGGGTGTCCCCCGAGAACCTGGCCATGGCCAGCCAGAACCGCAGCTCCCCGTCCACCAGGATGGGCGAGGCGAAGACCCGCCAGCCCCGGACGTCGAACGCCTCCGGCGGGCCGCCCCGCCGGGTGATCTCCTCGGCGATCGCCGTCAGCGGGGCCCCGCCGGCCTCGGCCACCACCCCGCCCGCAGGCCGGTAGAGGATGGCGGCGCCGCCGACGATGGTGGCCAGGCGGGCCACGAGGGCTTCTTCCGGCCGGGACTCCTCCATGGCCCCCAGCAGGCTGTTCTGGAAGGCGACACTGCGCTTCAGCGAGTAGAAGTCGGCGCTCAGGTGCGAGCGGTTGATGTAGCCGATGA
>JBOGFO010000725.1:0-4186 GCA_050743445.1 Acidimicrobiia bacterium | reverse complement strand
ATGGACGTGCACAGCCCCTTGCCCCAGGAGCTCTTCCCGACCCGGCCCATGGTCGACCGGGGTGTCGAGGGGCTGGCCGGCGCCGACGCCGCCGACACGCTCCTCGGCTACTACTCCGCCGGGGTGCGCCGGGCCGACGACCACGTCGGAGCGGTCCTCGCCCTTCTCGAAGAGGCCGGGCGGTTGGAGGAGACCTGGGTGATCCTCACCGCCGATCACGGCGAGGAGCTGAACGAGCACGGGATGATGCTGAGCCACGGCCAGAGCCTCTACCGGCAGCTGGTGTGGGTGCCGTTGGTGATCCGGCTGCCCGGCGCCCTGGCTGCGGGCTCGGTGCCCGCCGGGCCGGTGTCGCACATCGATCTTCTGCCCACCCTCCTGGAGACCGCGGGGGCGTCCGTCCCGCCCGGGCCCGGGCACAGCCTGGCGCCCCTGCTGCGGGGCGAAGAGACACCCGCGACCAACGGCCACAGGGCCGCGTTCAGCGAGCTCGTCAAGCGGATGCTCTACAGCCGCAGTGTCACGACCGCCGAGCACCACTTCATCGAGACCTTCCACATCTCCAAGACGCCCCCGGCCACCCTGGCCGACCTGGGCCCCGGCATCTCGGTGGAGGTCAAGGGCCAGGTCCTCGGAGCGGACGACTTCCTCCCCACCAAGGTGACCGTCGGGATCCCCGGCGCCGACAAGCTCCTCGGCCTGGTGGAAGCGGTCGACATCGCCGGAGGCACCCTCACCGTGCTGGGCTGTGCTGTCCGGGTCGATGCCGGCACGGAGCTCGTCGGGTTGGACAAGGCGCCCTTCGCCCTCGCCGACCTGACCGCAGGTGAGCGGGTCAACGTCACGCTCGATCCCGAACCGGGCGGCGTCCGGCGGGCCCGGGCCGTGATGTGGCGGAAGGCCGGCGGAGAGTCCAAGCTCGAAGGGCCGGTGGAGGCGATCGACGCCACCGGCCCGGAGGGCACCCTCGCCATCCGGGTCCTGGGCTGGTGGGTGCGAGTCGACCCGGCCCAGGTGCGGCTCGTCCACCGGGAGGACAGCTCACGCAAGCTGCGGCGCCAGGACGTCCTGGCCATGGTGGCGGCCGGGGACTGGATCGCCCGGGAGCGGGAGCTGTACCGCTACCCGACCGACCCGGCCGAGGCCGTCAACCTCGCCGACGACGAGGTCGGGGTGGTCGACGCCCTGGAGCAGCGCCTGGCCGGCTGGGCCGAGAGCATCGCCGGCTTCCAGGCTCCGGGCGAGCCGGTGGAGATCGACCTCGACACGATCGAGCAGCTGCGGAAGCTCGGCTACCTGGCCTGACCGCCGTCGAGGGCGGCGAGCAGCTCACCCTCGTGCTCCTCCAGCCAGCGCAGCCGCGGCAGCTCGAGCTCGAGGGTCTCGATGAGCTTCACCGCGTCCTTCTCCTCCTGGGGCACCACGGCGTGCTTGTTCACGAAGTTGGCGGACTTGCCCGCCACCTTGAGCAGGCGCTGGGCCCGCATCACCTCGGGCAGGCGCGCCGTCTCCTCGGCCGCCATGGGCTCCTCTTCCAGATAGGCGGCCATGAAGATGCGCACGCGGGGCAGGTCGTAGGCACCCGGCTCCTCCTTGGGGCGCCGGGCCAGGGCCCGCAGGGTGTAGGCGAGGTCCAGGGCCCGCACCTCGGTGGCGGCGCGCTCGTAGTCGAGAACGCCCGTGAGCCGGGGTCCCTCGAAGAGCACGGCCGAGATACCCAGGGAACCGTGGGTGACCATGCGGGGCAGGGCGCCGTTGGCCTCGACCAGGGGAGCGGCGGCGGCGAATCCGGCGTCGAGGACCGGGCGGGGCCGGTTGAAGCGCTCCCCTCCGGCGGCGTCCGTGAGCGTCGCGATGATCTCCCCGGCCCGGTCCAGCAGCGCCGGACCCTCGGCCAGGAGCCCGAGCTCAGAACCGATCTCGGGCTGGGCCGGTTCCGGGAGGTCGCGGGCCTCACAATGGAAGCGGGCCAGGGCCCGGGCCGAGCCGGCCAGCTGCCCGGGATCGCTCAGCTCGGCGAAGACGCCGGGCAGCCGCTCCGTCACCAGGCACAGGGCGCCTCCGAGGCGCCCCCAGGCCGCGCCGTGGCGGTCGGGCACCACCACGGGCGCCGGATAGCCGCGGGCCCGCAGGTGCCCGAGGAGCGCCACCTCCTGGTCCATCCCCGCTTCCGTCTTGCGGGGGTTGGACACCCGGGCCACGAATTGGCCCCGGTCGGTGGTGACGAAGAAGGTCGTGTTGGTCGATCCCTTGGGGGTGCGCGCCCATTCCTCGCACCGTCCGAGATCCCATCCGGCGGTCAGCTCGTCGATGGCCAGCTCGGCCCGGTCCCGGCGCCTCATGACCGCTGCCGGTACAGCGCCCGGTCCACGACGCCGGCCATGGCGGCGGTGTCGAGGCCTCCTCCGAGGAACCGGTTCACCCCGTCGATCCGGGGCTGCGGGTCCCTCACCATCTCGTTGTAGTTGACCCGCAGCAGGGCGAAGTTCGGCTGGCGTCCGATCCAGGCCATCAGCGAATCGACGTGCCGCTGGAAGGCGGCCGCCTGGGCTTCGGGCGGCCTCGGATCATTGCCCTGGCCGAGGCGGGCCAGCATCGCCCGCTGCGACGCCAGCATCTCGGTCATGTCCCGTTCCATGAAGACCACCCGGTACCTGGAGTCGGTGGGCAGCTCGGGAAGGAGGGCCGAGACCATCTTGACCACATGGCCGCGGGCCTCGGGGACCCAGGTCTTGTCTTCCCTCAACTGCTTCACCCGTTCGAACTCGTAGTAGCCGTGCGGGTTGTCCTCGTCCGGAGCCCGGACGCCGTCGGCCAGCACGGGAAGCCCCCCAGCTTCGAGCATGCGCATCATCATCGAAGTGCCGCAACGCGGCAGTCCGGAAACAACGACGATCTCATCGTCAGCCACGCCGCTCACCACCATGAAGAGATTCTGGGCGCGATTCATGGGTTCCTGCGTGTTTTTCGGACAAATCGCGTCAAACTACGCACTTGACCCCATGTCCCCCCTGGATGAAACTTACTTACCTACGGCTTGGGGGGCTGGGGGCATGACCGAGAAGCAGACTTCGACGACGAAGCAGCCGCTCGACGGCCAGATGGACGGGGCGCAGCTGGCGGCCGGCGACTGGAGCGAAGCGCTGGCCTCGGCGGCTGGAAACGGCTGGAAGGTCAGGCAGCGCAGCGGCACGGTGCTGCAGGCGTCCCGGCACCGGCCGGTGGTGAGCTACCGGGTCAGCTACGAAGAGGCCGGGAGCACCACCTCGACCCTCAAGATCGTCATCGGCAAGGCCTACTACCGGGGCGACGGAGCCGGGACCTTCGAGGTCATGCAGCGCCTGTGGGCGGAAGGGTTCTCGGACGAGAACTGCTTGTGCATCACCGAACCCATCGCCTGGGTCCCGGAGAGGAAGCTCCTGCTCCAGGGCGAAGCGTCCGGCCAGCCGCTCTACGACCACCTTCCGGTGCCCGAGCGGGGCATCGCCCGGGTCCGGGACGCCGGCCGGTGGCTGGCCAAGCTGCACACCACCGACGCGGGATCGGCCTCGGTGCCGCTGCCCGCCCGTTTCGAGACGAACAAGCTCACCACCTACGCCACCGGGCTGGCCGAGGCTCATCCGGAGCTGGGTGATCGGGTGCGGTCCGTGGCCGAGGCCGCCGCCGCGGCCCTGGAGGCCTCCGAGGAAGACGTCCAGGTCCTGACCCACGGCGATTTCCAGCCGAAGAACATCTATGTCGCCCGCCACCGGACGACGGTCATCGACTTCGACCGTCACGCCCTGGCTCCCCCGGCCCGGGACCTGGCCCACTTCCTCGGTCAATGCCTGACGATGTCGTGGGTCCGAGCGGGTTCGTTCGAGCGCATCGCACCGTGGAACGCGGCGTTCCTGGCGGCCTACGGCGCCACCGGCGGTAACGCCCCGGCGAGCCTGCCCGCCTACCTGGCCCGGACCTTCCTGGAGGTCCTGTACTACAAGCTGGTGGTGAAGCCGGTGGCCGACCCGCGTTTTGCCCCGGCCTGGCTCGACCAGTGCGAGCGCTGGATGACCGGCGAGCTCCTCCAGGAAACTCCAGGGGCCACGTAGACGACCATTTGCCTAACCTCCGGTAAGTCCTTGCGAAGTTGAGGCAAGTCCCGGATCGTTTCTCATGCACTTCTCAGGTGGAAAGCGTTAGGCTCACC
>JBOGFO010000724.1:0-5006 GCA_050743445.1 Acidimicrobiia bacterium | reverse complement strand
ACGCCAACAGAAACGGATTGAGCGATGAGCCCAACCATCGATGGCGAGCGGTGGATCGTGGAGCGGCTCAAGTTCCTGCGAGAGCAGCTCGGCGGCGAGCTGTCGGAGGACGAGCGGAGCGCGATCGACGCCGAGATCCAGGTGCTCGTCAACGAGCGCGGCCTGACGGCTCGCGGGCGTCGGGCGGGACGGTTCCTACGCCGGCGCCGGGACACATAGCGGCGCCGACACGTCCTCGGTCGATCATGGACCGTAAATCCCCACGGCGGCCATGAAGAAAACGAGGGTGAGCGTTCCGGCGAGGACGAGGAGATAGAGGGCGACGGGACGGTTCACGAGGGTCCGCGGCCAGATGTACCGCCCGTTCGACGCTTCGACCTCATGCCTCGCCTTCCGTTGGTAATGGATCGCGACGGGCAGGAGGAACCACAGCCAGCACGCGGCCACCAGTGTCCAGACGCGAGCGCGATTTCCCGACGGCGGCTCCCCTGGCATCCAAGTGGCTGGAGGCGGGGGACGTCCGGCGGGGTGGTACCAGTCACATCTCCAGTTTGCCGGTCACGGCGCTCCGTCGAGCTGCGGGAAGTGTCCAAAATGCCGGACCGGGTGCCAGGTCTGGCCGTCCGAGCCCTACCGGTACTGTGCCGGTCGTGCACGGCCTACGGATCGTGGCGTGGAGGTCGGACCACGAGGCGGCCCTTCAGGAGGTGCTCGAGGCTCCGGATGACCTGACGAGCCAGACCCGTGGTCGCCATGGGGCCGACGTCGGCGGTCCGTACTGGGCCCGGACGTTCGTGGCCGAGGAGGACGGTCGCCCGGTCGGTGTCGGCAGCGTCTTCGCCTCCCGCTGGTATCCCAAACGGCTGTGGCTCTCGCGCCGGCGGATCGGCGGCGCGGGGTGGGCACGGCCCTGCTGCAAGCGGCGAGCGACTGCATCCGCCAGGACGGCAGGCCGTTACGGGGCAAGGTCTTCGCCGGCAGTCCCGGGGCCTGCTTCGCCGAAGCCCGCGGCTTCGGGGTGCTCCAGCGCAGCCGCACGTTCCGGCTCCGCCCCTCCCCGGACATCACGCCGCCCGGTGGGTTCGTAATCGATGAGGAGGCGGCGCCCGACGCAGTGGCCGAGGCTTTCCTGGCGTTCTACGTCCGGAACCATGCCTGGGATCCGCCGGGCGATCTCTCCGTCGCCGACGTGCGGGCCAGCCATGTCGCCGACGCCGTGGCCAAGTGGTCCACGGCGACGACGGATCGCTGCTCGCCGTCGGCTGCCTCTACGACGATCCGGGCGGATTGCTGCTGAGCGGCGGCGCCACCGGGGACGGCGCCGGCTCCCGTCAGGCGACGGGCATCCTCCTCGACGTCGCCGCTACCACCGCCACGAGCCGCGGCCGAGACCTGCTCATCGAAGCGGACGACTCCGTCCCTGAGATCGTCGACCCACTCATCGCCCAGGCGGCGATCGTGGTGGACGAAGTCCACATTGTGGCCGAGGGCTGACAGCCCGACGGGCGCCTACCCCTCCGCCGGCCGGTAGGTGCAGACGTTCACGCCCGTGGCGCTGGTGACCGTGGAGACCAGCTCGAGGGTCCGCTGCCCGCCGTCGTCGGGGAAGATCGACTTGCCCCCGCCGAGCAGCACCGGCTCGACCATGAGAATGAGCTCGTCGACAAGGCCCTCGCCCAGCAGCGAGCGCACGAGCGTGGGGCTGCCCATGATCAGGAGGTCGCCGCCGTCCTTCTCGCGCAGCTCCCGAAGATGGGCCACCGCCCCGTCGCCGGGGATGCGAGTGGTGTTGTTCCACGTCAGCTCGTCGTCCTTCAGCGTCCCGGACACGACGTACTTCGGGATCGAGTTCATCTGGTCGGCGAACGGGTCGCCGGCGCGCTCAGGCCACGCCGCCGCCATCGTCTGCCAGGTGCGGCGGCCGTAGAGCAACGCCACGGTCGTCGCCATGGCGCCGGTGTAGGCGCCACCCATCACCTCCGGATCGAAGAACCGGTGCGACCAGCCTCCGTGGGCGAAGCCACCGTCGGTGTCCTCCCGCGGACCGCCGGGGGCCTGAACGACGCCGTCCAGGCTCATGAACTCGATGGCCACGATGCGCATGGGACCCGCTCCTCTTCCTCGTTTCGGGGCTACGGCAATGCAGACGCTCGCGCCGATCGATACTCATCGGAAGTCACGGTGCGTGAACTCAAGCGGGGATATACCGGGCATAGGCCGCGATCCTCACGAGCAGTTCGTTTCAAACGCTTCCGGACAGATCGAGCCGGGTATGTCGGGCGGGTCCCAAGAACGCCTTCGGGCTCCGTTCCCCTCCAACGACGAAGGAGAACCATGCGACGGCTCACCCTCATCACCGCCACTTCGGCGGTCATCCTTTTCGCCACTCCATTCGCCGCTCATGCCGCCCGTGAGGGCCTGATCCCTGCTCCTCCGGCCACCGCCACGGCCACCGCCTTGTCGGTGGCCGACATTCTCCACGTCTCCGACACCGGCGCCCAGGCCACCACCGACAGCTCCAGTGCCCAAGCCAGCGTCATCGACGTCGGCGGCGCGCCGCTGCTCGGCCTGGGCGGGTCCCAGTCCGGCCCCGGCACCAGCGACGGGGCGCTTCTCGACACGGGCGCCACCCTGCCCGTCCAGGCTGAAGTGGCGCCCTGGAGCGCCTCCGCCTCGACTTCGGAGACCGAGCGGACCTCGAGCGGATCCGCCGCCGCGGCCCGGGCTGAAGTCCCCGAGACCCTCCACCTCGATGTCCTCGAATCCGAGTCGCAGGCGACCCACACCGACGAGAAGAGCACCGGGACCGGCGCCTCCAACGCGGCGGACCTCGGTGTGCTCGACATCCTGCAGCTCGTACTCCTCCACTCCGAGGTGACCTCGGACGGTGAGGGCACCTCGTTCCTGGTCGGCGCCAACGGCATCGAGATCGGGAGCGACGAGCAGCTCGAGGGGATCTGCTCGCTGGTCGCCCACCCGCTCCTGGCCGTGACGTGTGTGGAGGCCACCGGCGGCCTGGCCGGCGGGCTGTCCGAGGTGCTCCGGGCGGAGAGCGGCCTCCTGCCCCCGGTCGAGCTGGCCTCGGCCTTCGCCGTGGAAAGCTCGGGTGGTGTCGGCGAGCAGGTCGCCACCCCGGAGACCGAGGTGGCTCCGATCGCCGACTCCACGGAAACCCCCCGGGAACTGGGCGAGACGGAGGAACCCACATCCGGTGGGGGCACGCTGCCCCGGACCGGCGCCGGCCTGGCGGCGTCTGCCCTGTTGGGCGGGTTGGCACTCGCCTTGGGAGCGGCATTGAGGCGAGCCGGCCGACGGTCGGAGTCTTGATCTGACCCATCTCCGCTGACATTCACGCGTCTGATGAGGGGGCCGGGCGTCTTGCCCGGCCCCCTCTTCGCGTGGAGACGGCAGGTGTCGTCTCCACGCGGCAGTTCACTGTCACACCCCGTCCATATGATCCGAGCATGTTCGACAAAGATGTCGACGTGCTGGGAGAGCTCCGTTCGCTGGCTGCAGGACTGGATGTAGCGACGCTCGACCCGGAGGCCGCGGCCGGACTGGTCGAGTTCGCGGTGGCGGTGGAGAACACCGCTGCCGCCGTGCGGGTGTTGGCCACCCGGGCGGTGGCTCGGGGCGACCAGTGGCGCCGAGAAGGATACAGATCGCCGGCGGCCTGGATGGCCGACCGGTCGGGAACACCGGTCGGGCCGGCCATCGCCACGCTCGAGATGGCGGAGCTCCTCGAGGGCCTGCCCCTCGTGGATGCGGCGTTCCGGGCCGGGCTCCTCTCCGAGCTCCAGGCCAAGGAGATCGTGGGCGCCGCCGCTGAGGTACCCGACGCCCAGCAGCAGCTGGTCGACGCGGCCGGGAAGCTGACCCTCGCCGGGCTGCGGGATGAATGCCGGCAGGTCAAGGCGACCGTGATCACTGATGAGGCCGAGCGCCACCGGCGCATCCACAAGGGTCGCTATGTCCGATCGTGGATGGACCCGGACGGTGCCATGCGCCTGTCGGTGCGCTACACCCCCTCAGAAGGGGCGTGCGTGCTGGCGGCCGTGGACGCCCGCCGGGACGAGATCATCGTCGAGGCGTTACGGGGCGGGTGGTACGAGAACCCCGAAGCCCACCGCGCCGACGCCCTCGTCGACCTGGCCCGGACTGCCCGGGGCGATCCCGGTGGAGCCGGCGCCCCTCAGGCCATGGTCCACGTGATGGTCGACTACGAGGCCTTGATGCGGGGCCATCCGGTCGCTGGGGAGCGCTGTGAGATCCCAGGCCTCGGGCCCATCCCCGTATCGCTGGCCCGGCAGATGGCCGAGGACTGCATCCTCAAGGTGCTCGTCACCAAGGGGGTCAAGATCACTGCCGTCGCCCACGCCGGCCGCACGATCCCGGCCCACCTCCGCACCGCGCTGGAGTGCCGGGACCCGAAGTGCATCGTCCCCCACTGCGACACGCGGCGCGGGTTGCAGATCGACCACCGCGCCCCATGGTCCGCCACCAGAGACACCAGCCTGGAGAACCTCGCCCGTCTCTGCCGGTGGCACCACTACCAGAAGTCCCAGCTCGGCTACCGCTATCGGGGCGGACCCGGGACATGGGAGTGGATCCCGCCGGATGAACCGGTCGGGCCGCCGGCGATGCCGCCGTGATGAGCGGCGCGACCGGGAGCATCCGACGATGATGGCCGCATGAATCCGGCACCAGGCAAGGAACTGGCGATCGTCGACTACGACCCGACGTGGCCGGCCCGGTTCACAGACGTCGGCGCGACGTTGCGCGCTCGACTCGGCGACGCCGCCCTGCGGATCGATCACATCGGGTCGACGGCCGTTCCCGGGTTGGCGGCGAAGGCCGTGATCGACGTCCAGGTGACGGTGGCCAGTCTGGACCCGGCCGACGCCTGGCCGGACGAGCTGCTCCCCAACCTGACCCGGAAGTACCGGGGCACCGCCGACGACCATGTCCCACCCGGGGCACCGAAGGAGCCGCACCACTGGACGAAG
>JBOGFO010000723.1:0-2724 GCA_050743445.1 Acidimicrobiia bacterium | reverse complement strand
GCCGTAGGTGTCGTCGGTGTTGAGGACCACGGCGATCATGGTGCGGCCGTCGCGCCGGGCGGCGCCCACGAAGGTGTGCCCGGCCTGGCGGGTGTAACCGGTCTTGAGGCCGATGGCTCCGGGGTAGCGCTTCAGGAGCTTGTTGTGGTTGAGCAGCCGGTGCTGGCGGCCGGACGGGCCCTGGAAGCCGTACTCGGACAGGACGGCGATCTCCGTCAGCCAGGGGACGGCCAGGAAGTTCCGGCCGGTGATGGCCAGGTCGTAGGCGCTGACCCGGCTCCCGCCCTGGAAGGAGGCGCTGTCGTCGAAGCCGGCCGGGTCGTTGAAGACGCTGTCCTTCATGCCGTAGCGGGCGGCGGCGGCGTTCATGTCGGCGGCGAAGCCGCTCAGGCTTCCGGAGGCGGCCTCGGCCAGGGCGTAGGCGGCGTCGTTGGCGGAGACCATGAGCAGAGAGTGGAGGGCGGGGGACAGGGCCCACCCCTGGCCCGTCTTCATGCCGATGCGCATGGCCGGCTGGGCGGCGGCGATGTCGCCGACCATGAAGACGGCCCGCTCGGGGAGCTTCTCGACCGCCACCAGCGCGGTCATGAGCTTGGTGGTGCTGGCCGGAGGCAGCGCCTCGTGGTGGTTGCCGGCGGCGAGCACGGCACCCGAATCGGCGTCGACGAGGATCCAGGCCTTCGCCGCCGGGGCGGGCGCCGCCCCGGCCGGGATCGGATGCACGGCGACGACCAACAACAAGGAGACGACGGCTCCGATCGTTGCCACCGCCAGGCGCCCACGCATGGAATCACAGGCTATGCGCCGCCTCCCCCTTGATGGTGGATTCCCCGTGCCCGCTAGCCTGCGGTTTCGTGGCTTCCCGAGTGCTCGTCACCGAACCGTTGGCCCAGGTGGGCCTCGACGCGCTGGCTGCCGCCGGCTTCGACGTCGACTTGAGAACGGGCCTGTCGCCCGGAGAGCTCGTCGCCGCCGTCGTTGGAGCGTCGGCGCTCATCATCCGCAGCGCCACCAGGGTGGACGAGGCGGTGCTCGACGCCGGCACCACGCTGGTGGTGGTCGGCCGGGCCGGCATCGGCCTCGACAACGTCGACGTGGCCGCCGCCACCCGCCGCGGCGTGATGGTGGTGAACGCCCCTCAGTCCAACGTCCTCTCCGCCGCCGAGCACACCCTCGCCCTGCTCATCTCCCAGGCTCGCAACGTGCCCCAGGCCGACGCCGACCTGAAGGCCGGCAACTGGCGCCGGTCCCGCTGGGAGGGTGTGGAGCTGCACGGCAAGACCCTGGGGATCCTCGGCCTCGGCCGGGTGGGTGGGCTGGTAGCCCAGCGGGCGCTGGCCTTCGGCATGCACCTGATGGCCCACGACCCCTACGTGAGCGAGGAGCGGGCCCGGCAGATGGGGGTGGAGCTGGCCGGCTCGGTCGAGCAGCTGGTGGCCGAGGCCGACTTCCTCACCATCCACCTGCCCCGGACCCCGGAGACCGAAGGGCTGGTGGGCCGGGAGCTGCTGGCCCAGGCCAAGCCCGGCATCCGCATCGTCAACACCGCCCGGGGCGGCATCGTCGACGAGGAGGCCCTCCACGACGCCCTGGTGTCGGGCCACGTGGCGGGGGCCGCCCTCGACGTCTTCGACGAGGAGCCGACCACCAAGAGCACCCTGTTCGAGCTGGACAACGTGGTGGTGACGCCCCACCTGGGGGCGTCGACCATCGAGGCCCAGGACAAGGCCGGCGTGACCATCGCCGAGCAGGTGATCCTCGCCCTCCGGGGCGACTTCGTCCCCTACGCCGTCAACGTGGCCGCCGGTGAGGCGTCCGAGACGGTGCGGCGGTTCCTGCCTCTGGGCGAGCGGCTGGGCCGGCTGTTCACGGCCCTGGCCGGGGGAGTGGTGGAGCGCCTGGAGGTGTCCTACGAAGGCCAGGTGGCCGACTACGACTGCCGGATCCTCACCCTGTCCGTGCTGAAGGGCATCTTTTCCCCGGTGGTCCAGGAGCCGGTCAGCTTCGTGAACGCGCCGCAGATGGCCGAGGAGCGCGGCGTCGAGGTACGGGAGACGAAGTCGTCGTCGGCCCGGGACTTCGTCAACCTCATCTCCCTGCGGGGCCGCATCGGCGGGCGCGACGCGCATGTGGCCGGCACCCTCTCGGGCCGGAGCGAGACCCCGCGGATCGTCGGCATCGACGACCACACCGTTGACGTCCCGCCGTCGCGCTTCATGCTCGTGGTCCGCAACGACGACCGTCCGGGGATGATCGGCCGGGTGGGCGTGACGCTCGGCGACGCCGGGGTGAACATTGCCGACATGGCGCTCGGCCGGGGGCGCACCGGTGAGCACGCCCTGATGGTGCTCTCCACCGACTCGCCGGTCGATCCCGCGGTGGTGGAGCGCCTGCGGGCCCAGGACGGGATCCTGGACGCCAAGGCGATCGAGCTGGACTGACTACCGGAGGGCGGGGCGCAGGCCGTCGGCCTGGGCCGATTCCTCGTCGGGGTAGCAGCGGTCCGCCTGGGTCCGGTTGTAGTTGCGGGCCCCGGGCGTGTGGAAGATCTTGCTCGACAGCTTGGCCTTGACCGGATGGGTGGGCGGGCAGACCCCGTCGGTGGCCTGGACCCACAGGCGCTCACCAGGGGGCTCCTCCGCCTTGCCGGTGGGGGCCTTGCGGGCCGGGCGGGTCCCCGCTTTGGCGGCGCGGGCGGGTGGGGCGGGCGGCCGGGCGGACTCG
>JBOGFO010000722.1:0-3376 GCA_050743445.1 Acidimicrobiia bacterium | reverse complement strand
GCCGCCATGGCCAGCCCGGCCGCCTCCAGCCGGGCCTTGGCGTCGGCCTCGGTGAGGCCGGCGACCTCGGGGACGGCCACCGACGAGGGGG
Source organism: Acidimicrobiia bacterium (assembly GCA_050743445.1). Lineage (GTDB taxonomy): Bacteria > Actinomycetota > Acidimicrobiia > IMCC26256 > BP-133 > CAWBJP01. Next base: position 3,285 of record JBOGFO010000722.1, on the reverse strand, counting down.
CGGCGGCCACGGCGGGAGCCGCCGTCTCCAGAACCGGGAACAGGTTGGGGGTCACCCCGGTCAGGGCCGCGTTCATGGCCTGCTGCCAGATCTGCGCCGGCCAGGAGCCGCCGGTCACCTTGATGGGCGTGGCCGGCGGGGTCATCGACTGCAACCGGTCCGGGAATCCGACCCATACGGCACCGACCAGGTCGGGTGTGTAGCCCACGAACCAGGCGTCCCGCCACTGCTGGGCCGTGCCCGTCTTCCCCGCCGCGGGCCGGCCGATCTGGGCCCGCACCCCGGTTCCCCGGTTCACGACCTCGCCGAGGACCGACGTCACCTGGCGGGCCACCTCGGGGCTGATCACGCGCTGGCGGGTCGAAGGGCGGCGGTAGAGGACCGACCCGTCGGCCCGGGTGATCTCGGTGATGAGGACGGGATCGGCATGCATGCCGTCGGCGGCGAAGGTGCCGTAGGCGGACGCCATGTCCAGCACCGTGATCTCGTTGGTGCCGAGCACCGCCGAGGGGTACGGCTCGAGGGGCGAGCGCACCCCCAGGGACTTCGCCATGTCGACGGCGGCCTGGGGCCCGACCTCCATGATGAGCTGGGCGTAGACGGTGTTCACCGACGCCACCGTGGCTTCGGTGAGGTTGGTGGGTGGCCCGCCCGAGCCCTCGTAGTTCTCCACCACCCAGTCCGGCTGCCCGTCGGGCAGGGGCACGCTCAGCGACCCGGGCGCCTCGATGACCTTCTCCAGGGGGACACCCTTGTCCAGGGCGGCGGCCAGGACGAAGGGCTTGAACGACGATCCGCTCTGGCGCTTCCCCAGGGTGGCCAGGTCGAACTTCGCCTCCGGCGTCCCGCCGAAGAAGTCGGGCCCTCCCACCAGCGCCCGGACATAGCCGCTGGACGGATCGAGGATCACCATGGCCCCGGCCGGCCCACCGGCCGTGGCTCCCCCGGCGGCCAGGACGGAGCCGACCGCCTCCTCGGCCCGGGCCTGGATGTCGAGGTCGAGCGCCGTGTGGATGCGCAGGCCGCCCTCGAACAGGGTGCGCCGGCGCTCGTCGGCGGTGACCCCGAACCGGGGGTCGTCGAGCACGAAGCGCTTCACCCGCTCCACGAAGTGTCCGGCCGGGTAGCGCTCGGCCGCCGGGCGCTCCACCACCCCGAGGGGGAGGGCCTTGGCCGCGGCCACGTCCGCCTCCGGGGCCACCCGGAGCTCGGCCATCCGGTTCAGGACCACGTCACGCCGGGCCTGAGCCGCCTCGGGATGGTCGAAGGGGTCGTAGCGTTCGGGAGCGGAGATGACGCCGGCCAGCAGCGCGCTCTCGGCGAGGGCCAGGTCAGCCGCCGGCTTTCCGAAGTACAGGGTCGCCGCCGCCTGAACCCCGTAGGCCCCGTTCCCGAAGTAGATCCGGTTGAGGTAGCGCTCGAGGATGGTCTCCTTGGTGTACTTGCGCTCCAGCTGGAAGGCCAGGACGGCCTCCTTGAGCTTGCGGTCCAGGTTCTGCGAGGGATCGAGCAGCACGTTCTTCACGTACTGCTGGGTGATGGTGGAGCCGCCCTCCGTGATCCGCCCGGCGGCGGCGTTGCGGTGCAGGGCCCGGGCCAGTGCCCGGATGTCCACGCCCTTGTGGTTGAAGAAGCGGGCGTCCTCGATGGCCACCACGGCCTGCTGGAGCCCGGCCGCGATGTCGTCCAGGGCCACCTCTTCCCGGTCCTGCTCGGCATGGAGGGTGGTGATCAGGGTCCCGTCGGCGGCGAACACCTTGGTCGAGGTGGCGGCCACCGGGGGGGCGGCGACCTCGACCTCGTAGGCGCAGGCTCCCGTGGCCAGGGCGAGGATGAGGAGAGCGGCAAGGCGGCGCATCCCGGCATTCTCCTGCGCCGCGTTGGCCCAGCGGTGGATGGGCGGGCCCAGCCCGCTACCGTTCCTCCCCCGTGGAGAAGATGCCGATCGACGAGGCCGTCCGGGTGCTGGCCGCCGGGTCCGTGCACCTCATCTCCGAGGCGGAGCTGAGGACCAAGCTGGCCCGGGACCGGCCCATGCGGGTCAAGCTCGGCATCGACCCGACCGCCTCCGACATCCATCTCGGGTTCGCCGTCGTCCTCCGCAAGTTGCGCCAGTTCCAGGACCTCGGCCACACCGCCGTCCTCATCCTCGGCGACTTCACCGCCCAGGTCGGTGATCCCTCCGGCCGTTCGGCCACCCGCCCCCGGCTGACGGCCGAGCAGGTCGAGGCGCATCTCGTCTCCTACCAGGCCCAGGCCGGGCTCATCCTCCGTCCCGATCGCCTGGAGGTCCGCCGGAACTCGGAATGGCTGGGCAAGCTGGGCGTCGAGGGGATGCTGCGCCTGACCGGGTCGGCCACCGTGGCCCAGATGCTGGAGCGGGACGACTTCCAGAAGCGCTGGCACGCCCGACAGCCCATCTCGGTGATGGAGCTGCTCTACCCCCTCCTCCAGGGGTGGGACTCGGTGGAGGTCCAGGCCGACGTCGAGCTGGGTGGCTCCGACCAGCTGTTCAACAACCTGATGGGGCGCGAGCTCCAGTCCAAGGAGGGCCAGGAGCCCCAGGTCGTCCTCACCACGCCGCTGCTCGAGGGCCTCGACGGCGTCCAGAAGATGTCGAAGTCGCTGGGCAACTACGTCGGGATCACCGAAACTCCGGCAGAACAGTTCGGTAAACTCATGAGCATCTCTGATGCACTCCTTCCCCGGTACTTCGCTCTGGCGACGGGCTGGGGGCCGGACCGGGTCGAGGCCGAGACGGCCGACCTGGCCGAGGGCCGGACCCCGCCGGTGGTGGCGAAGCGTCTCCTGGCCCGAACCGTGGTCGACCTCTACCGCGACGAAGGTGCTGGTCAGGCCGCAGAAGCGGGCTTCGACCGGGTGTTCCGGTCCCACGAGGCCCCGGCCGATGTCCCGGTGTTCACCCTGAAGCCCGAGCACCTGGTCGACGGCCGGATCCGCCTGGCCCGCCTCCTGGCGCTGGCCGGGCTGGTGCCCTCCAACTCGGAGGGCCGGCGCAAGATCGGTGAGGGTGCGGTGCGCATCGACGGCGAGCGGGTCAGCGATCCCGAGGCCGAGCCGGCTCCCGGAGACCTGGCTGGCAGGCTCCTCCAGGTCGGGCGCCGGGCCTGGGCCCGGATCGAGCTCGAAGCCTGAAATCGGCGCCCGGTGACCCCGTTCGGGTCGCCGGACCGGTAGGGTGAATCCCCTGCAGCCAACGGGTCCCGAGGTTTGACAGTGGGGTCCGGCAACGGTAAGTTGCTCCGGTTGCCCGCCGGCAGGCGC
>JBOGFO010000721.1:0-2901 GCA_050743445.1 Acidimicrobiia bacterium | reverse complement strand
GAGGTGTTGTGCTTCAGCTCGATGACGTCGTTCTCCATCTTCAGCCCCGCCACTTCCTGGATCTGGCGGATGAGAACCCCGTCGAACTCGAAGCCGAACGACCAGCCAACCGAGGTGTCCATGTCGGGAAGGGCCATGCCGGGAGCGCCTCCTTCGTTGTGCCTGTTCAGGGTTTGTCGGTGGCGGTGGTCACTCGTTGAGCGTCGAGCCACCCGAGTACTGGGACAGCTTGAAGACCACGAACTCGGCCGGCTTGACCGGCGCCACACCGATCTCGCAGGTGACGATGCCGGAGTCGATGGACTCGGCGGGGTTCGTCTCCTCGTCGCACTTGACGTAGAAGGCCTGGTCGGGGGTGAGCCCGAACAGGGAGCCCTTCCGCCACTCGTTGGTGAGGAAGGCGGAGATGGTGCGGCGCATCTTGGCCCACAGGGCGTCGTCGTTCGGCTCGAAGACGACCCACTGGGTGCCATCGAGGATCGACTCCTCCAGGTAGTTGAACAGCCGGCGCACGTTGAGGTAGCGCCACGAGGGGTCGGAGGAGAGCGTGCGGGCGCCCCACACCCGGATCCCCCGCCCCGGGAAGGCCCGGATGCAGTTGACGCCGATGGGGTTGAGCAGGTCCTGCTCTCCCTTGGTGATCTGCAGCTCGAGGGACACCGCACCGCGGATGACCTCGTTGGCCGGCGCCTTGTGGACGCCGCGGGTGTCGTCGTTGCGACCCCACACCCCGGCGATGTGACCCGACGGCGGCACCAGCATCTCCTGGCCCGACGGCGGGTCGAAGACCGACACCCACGGCCAGTAGAGGGCGGCGTAGCGGGAGTCGTAGGCCGCCTTGTACATGCGCCACTCGTGGAGCTGCTGGGCGTTGAGGCCGGGCGGCGGATCGAGGATGGCCACCCGGTCACCCATCGACTCGCAGTGGGAGATGATCGCCCCCTGCACGGCCTGGACGCCGTCGAGGTCGATCATCCCCATCTGGTAGGCGGCCATGAGGTCGGGGGCGCACACCATGGTGACGGAGTCGATGGCCTCGAGGGCGCCGAGGCCCGTCCGCTGGGAGGCGTCGCCCACGTAGTCCTCGGGGGCGAGGGCCGTCGGGCCGCCGCCGCCGGCGAGCTGGACCGAGCCCTTGGCGGGGGCGACCAGCGTCCCGCCCGAGCCGACCTTCTCCAGGCGGATGAGCTTGGAGGCGGCGTTCACCACGGTGAGGACGTTGGTCTTGCCGGCCTTGGCCGTGACCTTGTCGTGCTCCTCGACGACGGTGCCGGCCTTCTTCACCACCAGCTTGAAGGTGTCCTCGGGGGCGCCTTCGCCGGGGTCGGTCACCTCCACGGTGATGTCGTTGCCCGCCGCCCCGCCCTCGAGCGAGAGGATCTGGAACGACGCCGCACCGGCGTCCTCACCGGAGGTGAGCTCGGCCTTGGCCGCCGGCCCGCCGCCGTTGCCGCCCACCCGGACGACGTAGCAGGCGCCGCCGCCGTTGAGCAGGTAGCCGTAGACGGCATGGGCGAGGTAGGAGCCTTCCATCGACTCCCCGAAGGTGGAGGTGAACTGGCTCCAGTTGGTGACCAGCGTGGGGGTGTTGACCGGGCCCCGGGTGGCCAGACCGAGGAAGGCGGCCACGGCCGTGCCCACCCCCTCGATCGGGCGGGAGCCGGTCTCGACTTCCTCGACGTAAACGCCCGGGGACAGGTAGGTGGGCATGCAGGCCTCCTCGGCTCGGACTGAGCGACGGGGCCAGCCTTATGCCTGACCGGGAAGCGGGAAACGTCCGCCGGGTCCTAACTGGAGACCGGATTCAGCGACCGGACGGGCGGAGGCGCGCTGACCGGGTGGTCAGCCCTCTTCCCAGCCCTCTTCGTCCTCGTAGTCGCCCGAACCGCCGCCGGGGGCGCGCTGGACGAAGAGGCCCTGGAGCTCTTCCTCCTCGTCGTCCTGGCGCTGGACCAGGGCCTGGGCCGTGTCGGTGGTGGCCGTCGCTGTCGGGGCCGGCCCGCCGGCCAGGAAGGCGTCGGCCGAGCGCTCGGCTTCCAGCTCGAAGGGGTCGGAGGGGTCGGAGACCTTGATCCCGCCGGGCATGGGGGTGCCGTCGACCGGGCCGGAGCGCTGCTGGACGACGTGGGTCAGCTCGTGGGCCAGCATCCGCTGGCCGGTCTGGGTGTCGGGCGAGTAGTTGCCCGAGCGGAAGGCGATGTCGGAGCCCACCGTGTAGGCCTGGGCGTGGAGGGACTTCGCCGACTCGTCAGCCCGGGAGTCGGTGTGAACCCGCACGTCAGAGAGGTCTTCGCCGAAGTGGCCCTCCATCAGCGTGCGCACCGAGTCGTCCAGGGGACGGCCGTTGGCCGAGCCGACCACGTGGGCCACCGGCGACTCCGTCTCCTCGTCACCGGCCAGGAGCTGGGCCACGGCGTCGTTGCCGGCCGTCCGCTGGAGGTAGTCCACGGCACCGGCGTCGAGCGTCCCGAGCTCGTTGGTCCCCAGGGCGCGGGAGGCGACCAGGGCCGACTCCTCCTCGTCCTTGCGCCGGAGGGCCCCCTGGCCCTCGATCATTACCGGTTCCTGGTCGTGGGTGCGCATGGCCGGTCCTCCTCGACGCAGCGGGGACACCCCGCACCCCGGGGTGGGCGCGGATCACCCGCCAGCCTGCGCCTTCCCCGGACCCCAGGCAAGGGTTCCGCGGCCAATGTGCAGACCGGAAGTGTCCATCCGGTCGGTGCCAGCCGACCAGACGGGCAGGTCCGTCTGGTGAGTCGGCGAACGATTCCCGGCTCGCCCGCCGAAGGGGGGTGTTCGCCGCCGGTCGCGTGCGAGAGGATCACCCGAGATCGACGAGGGAGCCCGTCCATGGCCCCACCCGGCCCCGGCGCCCGCCGCCGGAACGCCAGCCCGAAAGAG
>JBOGFO010000720.1:0-11547 GCA_050743445.1 Acidimicrobiia bacterium | reverse complement strand
GGGATGGAGAGGTGGTGGAGCACGAAGTCACCGTATCTCAGGGCAGGAGATCGGTGACCACGCTCTCGATCTCGACGCACACCGGCCCGGCGACGCCCGACTGACCGGCGCACACGGTGCCCTCGTTGTCGCCGTCCCCTTCGTCGAGCACCGCCGGCGGCCCGCCGGCCAGTCCAACCAGACTTAGCATGACGACCGCTGCCTTCACGAGCAACTTTGACATCACAGACAACAGTAGGTCAGAAGTGCTTGGTCGACGCGAGGTTGAACGTCGGGTTGCCGAGGGCGTTGCCGGCCAGATCGGTGAGCGTGGCCGGAGCGTTGTAGATCGGGGCGCTGACGGTCACAGTGGCCACGGTGCCGCCGCTCTTGGTGCCCAGTTCGATGGTCAACGTGCGGGCGGCGACACTCCAGCTGATGGTCGACCGGTTCGAAGAGGACGAACCCTCAAAGGTGGCGTCTGAGGAACTGACGTAGCTGGGCGAAGCCAGATCGAGCGTCCCGAAGCTGAAGCTGCAAGTGTCGGATCCGACGGTGACGGAGTCGTTCCCGCCGCTCAGTCCGTTCTTCAGCGTCACGGTCACGTCCTTGCTCGAGCTCAGGCTCTTATCGGTGGTGTCCCCGCTCCAGGCCGAGCAGAAGGTCGAGACCTTGATTGGTTCCGAGAAGGTGACCGTCATCCTGTCGTCCTTCTCCACCCGTCCGGAAGTGTTTCCGAGGTTCGTCAAGGTCATCGCCGTGATCCGGGGCGCCGCCTGGTCGAGGGGAGACGTCGGCGCGAACGATGACCGGTTGCCCAGGGCGTCGCGGATCCCGTTGGCGTTGCTGGCCAGGGCGACGGTGAACGATCCCACGGCGGTGTCCGCCGTACCGCCCTCCGTGATCGTGAGCGTGGCCACCGCGCCGGAGACCGACACCGAGGCCAGCGAACCGGACGACGGGACGGCCGCCAGGGCCCAAGCCGCCGTGCCCGCCGTGTAGGTGGCGAGGGTCTCGTTGAAGGTGGCCCTGACCTGGTCGACCTTGCCGTCGCTGTCGCTGTCGAGCATGGCCAGCGTGGTGAGGGTGGGCGCCGTCCGGTCGAGGGTGTAGGCCGGGCCGGTAGCGCCGCCGGTGAGGAAGTTGTTGGCGGCGTCCTTGATCGAGTCGTTGTCGAGCAGGTTGAGGGCGAGCGTTCCCGAGCCCGTCCCCGTGCTCGCCGCAACCGTCCAGATCGTGCCGCTGCCGGTGGCCGAGGACAGGGCCGGAGTGCCGCCCAGTCCCGACGGGGTGAGGCTGAAGTCCGCGGTGTTCACACCAGTGACCGCCTCGTCGAAGGTGACCGTCCACGAGACGCTCGTCGCCGTCGTCGGACTGGCCCCGGCGAGCGTGATCGACGCCAGGGAAGGTCCGGTGCCGTCGACGGGGACCTGAGGGCTGGACGGGCTCTCGACGCCGCGCCAGGTGCCCAGGGCGGGTGTGACCCGGTACGTCCAGGCCCCATCGCCGACGCCGGTATCGACGCACGACAGGGTGGCGCCGACGCCTTTGACGATCGTGGCGCAGCTGCCCCCGACGGTCTGGGCCACACCGTTCGTCGCGTAGCGCTTCACGACGTAGCCGCCATCGGACAGCGCGCCGAGGCGGGTGGTGCCCAGCGACACCTGCGGGACGGACACGGTGACGCTCGAACCCGTCGCCGACGCGCTCGGGGTCTGGCCCGCCGGCACCCCCTGGGCCCGGGCGGACGCGGAGGACCCGGCGGCGCTACGGATGATCCAGGCTGCTCCCCAGGCGGCGCCGCCGAGGGCGAGCGTTCCGCTCATCACTGCCGCACCAACGACCAGGCGCTTCATGCTCTCCCGTTCCCTGAAGTGCCACTACAGACGGTAACAGTCAGAGCCGAATGGCGGTGGCGTCGTAGGCGAGCGAAAACTTGGCGCCCTCGCAGTCCGCCGGAGTGTCACCGGCCATGTGGAGGGGGACCTTCACGATCGAGTGGTCGTCTCCGGGCACGGGCACGGGACCGGGGAACGGCCCGGGGACCACGAGGGTGCCGGGACAGTCGGGATTGACGCCGTCCACCGAGACCGCCACCGAGGTGACCGAGATCGCGAACTCGTTGTGGTTGGTGAGGGTGATCACCAGCGGGAGGGTGCCGCCGGGGTAGAGCCCTTGGAGGTTGCCGTCGACCCGGAAGGTCGTCTCGGCCAGCTCCACCGCTCCCGCCACCTCGACCGGGAGGCCGTCGCGGTCGGTCCCGGGAGTCGGGGCCGGGTTCCAGCCGGCGGCGGCGAGTATGGGAAGCAGGGCCACGAGCGTGACCAGGGGGCGGGAGAGGGACGGGAGGGTCACAGCGGCGCACCTCGTCAGAGAGAAACGGGAGGGCGGGAGGGGCTGAGCCCCTCCCGCCCGGGGGAGAACTGTCGGACTAGCTGGCGGCGCTGACGCCGGTCAGCTTGGTGGGCACGGTGAACGTGGCACCCTGGCAGCTGTTGTCCGAGGCGTTGCTCATGGCCACGGCGCCGGTCACCTGGAAGCTGGCGCTGCCGTTGGCGGGGACGTTGAGGGTCTGCAGGTGCTGGTCGGTGAAGCTCACACCGGTGCTGGCATCGCAGGCCGAGCCCTTGTCGGAGGTGATGGCGCCGTCGGTCTCGACGTCGGTCACCCGGACCGGGTAGGGGTTGTCGTTCTTGACCGTGATGAAGAGGTCACCGGTGGCCCCGGGGAAGAGCTGGGCGGACGTGGAGGCGGCGAGAGTGGTCAGGTCCTTGGCGGTGGTGGCCTGCGTGTAGCCATTGCCCTGGCCCTTGGCGACCCAGGCGGCGAAGGCGGCTCCGGCGACGGTCATGGTGACGGCGGTGATGGCCAGGACGACGAGCGACTTGCGGATGCGGTTCATTTTGGTTCCTCCCCCGGTTCCTGTCCTCCCCCGGAGGACTGTGATGACAAAGTTCTCGGCACGGCGCGATTCGGACTTAAGCGCCAAAAGGAAAAAATGTGCCGGGGCCCGCTCAAGTTGGGGCCGCGGCCTGAAAGGGGGTCGGGCATGTGCCTGGCTGAGGTGTCAGAAGGGGCCGGGCCGGTGGTGTCCCGCCGGGACGTGCTGCGGGCCGGGGTGGCGGCCGGGACGTTCGCCGCCGCCGCGCCGCTGCTCTTCCCCGGGGTGGCGGCCGGCGCCGAGCGGGCCGTGGCGGTGCGCACGGGTCGGGCCCGGGGCCTGCGCTTCACCTGGTTCGGGACCAACGGCTGGAAGATCGAGTTCCGGGCCAACGACGTGGAGCGCACGGTGCTCTTCGACCCATGGCTGGCCCGGTTCAAGACGGGCTTCTTCGAGCACGCCTTCGATCCGGAGACCCCGCTGGTCGGGGCGGACCCCGCCCTCATCGAGCGCCACATCCCGGCCGCCGCCGACCACATCCTCGTGGGCCACGGCCACTGGGACCACATCGCCGACGTGCCCGCCATCGCCCGGCGGACGAACGCCATGGTCATCGGCTCCGAGACCCACCGGCACCTGCTCCGGGCCGCCGGGGTGCCCGACGGCCAGCTCGTGATCGTGGAGGGCGGCGAGGTCATGGCCTTCGACGGCTACACGATCGAGGTCTTCGCCGGGCTGCACTCCATGGGCCCGACCAAGAAGTACGCCCTGCCCGGCCATCTCCTGGACGATCCGCCGGCGCCGGCCGTGGTGGGGGACCTGCCCGAGGGCGACTCGCTGTGCTACCTGCTCACCATCGACGACGGGCCGTCGGCTTTCCTCATGTCGACGGCCAACTTCGTGGAGCGGAACCTGGCCGGGATCGAGCCCGACGTCGCCCTCATCGCCGGCATCTTCCGCGACCAGATCCGCGACTACGCAAAGCGGCTGACCCGGGCCCTCGACCATCCCAAGGTGCTGCTCCCCACCCACTGGGACAACTTCGAGCGGCCCTACGAGGACGGCGCCCAGGACCTGAGCGACGTGATCGGGGAGCAGGGTTCGCTGGACAACTTCGTCCGGGAGCTCAAGCGGGCGTCGCCCCGCAGCCGGGTCGTGGTGCTGGACTTCTTCGAGACCTTCGAGCTCTGAGCGCGGAGACCCGGGGGATCCGCTGGTCAGGAGCGCCGGCCTGCCCGCTTCGGCTTCCGGATGGTGCCCGTACCGATGGTGGTGGCCATGGCCCTCCTGGTGGTGGCCGGAATGGGCGCCGCCGATCTCAGGCCACCCGCACCGGCGACGGCCAACCCCGATCTGGCCGGCGCCTGCGGGCTGGACTTCACGCTCGTCCTCGACCGGTCGGGCTCGATCGCCCAGGCCCGGGCCACCGAGGCCGTGAAGCGCGGCGCCGAGGCCTTCCTCGGCGCCCTGGTCGACACCGGATCGACGGTGAGCCTGGTCAGCTTCGCCGAGACCGGCCGGGTCGACTCGCGGCCGGGCCCGCTCACCGGCGCCACCATCGCCGGCCTGGAGCAGCTCATCGACGGGCTCCGCTTCGAAGGGGCCACCAACTGGGAGGACTCCCTCGACAAGGCGCGGTCACAGTTCGCCGCCTTCCCCAACGGCCGCCCCGACCTGGTCGTCCTCCTCACCGACGGGAAGCCCAACCGCTACATCCGCGACGACGGCCGGGTGGCGACGGGCGAGAGCCAGGCGCTGGCCCGGGCCGTCAACCGGGCCAACCGGATCAAGACCGACGGCACCCACATCTTCAGTCTCGGAGTCGGGCGGGGCCTCGAGTCGGACAACCTCCAGGCCGTCTCCGGAACCGACGAGTTCACCAAGGGAGGGGACTTCCGCACCGCCGACTGGACCAAGGTGTCGGACTTCGCCCAGCTCGAAGCCTCGCTGCGCGACATCTCCACCGAGCTGTGCGGCGGGACGGTCGTCGTGCAGAACACGGTCGACGGCCAGAAGGGCGCGGGCTGGACCTTCCACGCCACCAACGGCGCCACCCCGGCCAGCGGAGCCCCCGACGCCGAGGGGATGATCAACTTCAAGTGGGAGTCCCCGGTGCCCGAGGCCGACGTGACCTTGACGCCTCAGTCGGTGTACCAGCTGCAGAGCGTCGAGTGCACGGTGGGCGCCACCCCGGTGGGCACCCGGATCGACAACGGCGTCCGGCTGCCGGTCGGGGCGGAGGACACCGTCCTGTGCGATTTCAAGAACGTCACCATGCCCGCGGCTGACATCGCCATGGCGCGCACGCCGGCCGTCACGGTTGCCCGGGAGGGCGAAGAGGTCACCCACACCTACGAGATCACCAACCCGGGAGCGGTGCCGCTCTCCAACGTGACCGTGGTCGACAACCGCTGCCCGCCGGTGACGCTGGTGGACCCGGGCGACGGTGATCAGATCCTGGCGCCGGGCGAGAAGTGGAGCTTCCAATGCACCGCCACCGCCCCCCGGACCGGAGTGAGCACGGCCCGGGTCACGGGCGTGTCACCGGTGGGCGCCACCGTGGAGGACAAGGCCCGGGCGCTGGTCCGGGTCGTCCACCCCGGGCTCGACCTGACGCGGGAAGGCCCGGAGTCGGCCCACGAGGGTGACACGATCACCTACACCTTCACCGTGACCAACATCGGCGACGTCTCGACGGGCCCCGTCGTGGTCGACGACAGCCTCCTGGGCGAGATCGGCACCATCGACCAGCTCGCACCGGGTCAGCAGGTCATCCTGACGAAGGACTACCAGGTGCCGGTCGGGCAGGCCACCGACCCGGTGAGCGAGGGTGTGGCCTGCACCGCCTCCTCCGGCGCCGGCACCCACGACCCGCCCCTGTGCGCCACCGCCGATCAGACCGTCGACGTCCTCCATCCCGCCCTGACGCTGGAGATCACGGCCACCCCGAACCCCTTCACCCCGCCCGGCGAGGTGACCTACACCTACCTGGTCACCAACACGGGCGACGTCCCGCTCAGCGCCGTGACCGTCACCGATGACCTGTTCGGCCTCATCGGCGTCATCGATGGGCTGCAGCCCGGCGAAGCCAAGGCATTGACGAAGACCGTGACGTTCGACGCCTCGACGCCGCCCCACGTCGGGACGGTAGAGGCGACCGACCCGCTGGGCGCCAAGGCGTCCGGCACCGACATGGGTGAGGTCGCCGTGGTGCTCGGCGCCGGAGAAACCCCGGTGGAGCCGGCACCGGTGGCGGAGACCCCGGCCGAGCCGGCCCGCGAACCGGCCGGTCCGGCCGTTCCGGAACGGCGGCCGTCCGCCGTGGAACCCGCCGCCGAGGTGGAGGCGACGGCCGACGAAGCCAACCCGGGTGGGATCGCCCTGCCTCTCACCGGCGCCGGCCCGCTCGGGCGCCTGGCTACGGGCGTGATGCTGGTGGGTGTCGGCCTGGTGGTGTCGATCGCCGTCCGCCGGCGGTCACCGAAACCCTGAGTCGACCCCGCTGGTACCGCCGCACAGCGTCACCGAGTTGACAGATGCAGCATCGTTTGGGCGAACGACGTTGGATCTCGATCTACCGGATGCTGGGACCGGTGGTATCAGCAGGGCTTTGGGGTGGGGGGCGATGGAGAACCTGCCGCGGTGGGATGAACATCCGACGCTGCGCTCGAGGTGGCTCGTGTTCGTCCCGGTGCTGGCCGCCGTCGCCGTCGCCTGCACCCGACCCTCGTCGGTGGTCTCGCGCCTCGACGCCGAGCAGGTGCTCGGCCCGGTTCCGGTGCCGACCGGCAACCCCCAGACGCCGGAGAAGGTCGAGCTGGGCAAGCTCCTCTTCTTCGACCCCAGGCTGTCGGCCGACAACAGCTTCGCCTGCGCCACGTGTCACGCCCCGGACAAGGGATGGAGCGACGGTCTCCCCCGCAGCGCTAGCCCCGGCGGCGAGATGGAACGCAACAGCATCAGCATGTTCAACGTCGCGTTCGAGGATTTCCCGGCCTGGGACGGATTCGCGGCCAGCCTGGAGCAGCACAACGGTGCCGCGGTCACCTTCGACTTCGGGGCCGGCGCCCAGGCCGTCCCCGAGCTGGTCGACGAGCTGACCGCCGTCGCCGAGTATCGGGAGCGCTTCGGCAAGGTCTTCGGCGGCGAGATCAGCTTCACCACGGTCGTCCGGGCCCTGGCCGCCTTCGAACGCTCCCTCCTCACCTTCAGCTCCGACTTCGACCGCTTCCAGGCGGGCGACGAAACCGCGCTCACCGCCGAGCAGCAGCAGGGCATGGCGGTGTTCAACGGCAAGGCCGGATGCGCCACCTGCCACACGCCACCTCTGTTCATCGACAACCGCTTCCATGCCCTCGGCGTCCCCCAGGCCGGACCGGCCGATGAGGACCCGGGGCGATTCGCCATCACCGGCGACGAGCGGGACCGGGGCGCCTTCCGCACGCCCACGCTCCGGAACCTGACGCTCACCGCCCCGTACATGCACGACGGCGTCTTCGCCACCCTCGACGAAGTCATCGCCTTCTACGACGCCGGCGGCGGGCCCGTGCCCGGCCGGACCGGCACCGAGATCGGGCCCCTTCACCTGAGCGAACGGGAACGCAAGGCGCTCGTGGCGTATCTCGGGTCACTCACCGACGAGACCACCGACACCCGGGCACCAACCGTGCCCGCCGGGCCATAACTCAGCCGGCGAGCGTCTTCCGCTCCCGGGGTTTCGGGAGCATGGCCACGCAACACATCCCCGCCTGGGGATCGAGGACGGCACGAAGACCCGTGTCCCCGGCCACCGCTTCTTCGAGCAGGGCCAGGTTCATGCCGCAGATGAGCTCCCGGTGCGTGTCGGCTAGGCGGTCGAACGGGCAGTTGCGGAGGCGGATGGCGCCCTCGGCGTCATGGAACGGCTCGTAGCCCCGGTCGGTGAGCACGTCTTCGACGACCGCCTGGGGCTTGGCCCGCTTGACCTGGGCGCGGCGTTGCTTCGTCTCGGCCGCCAGGTCCTGGCCGAGGGCACGAGCGGCCTCCTCGAGCGAAGCCCGAGCCCGCCCGGTGCGTTCGCCCACCACCGCGTCGGCCAGCAGCCGGGCCGCCAGCTCGTAGTCCCGGGGCGGCAGGCTGATCTGAAACTCCCGGGGGGCCCGGTGGTAGAGCTTGGCGGGGCGTCCGGCCCCAGGTCCCGTGCGTCCGCTGCGGCGGGCGAAGGTGACTTCCAGCAGGCCGTCGTCGACCATACGGTCGAGGTGGTAGGCGGCCAGCGAGCGGCTGATCCCGGCCGCCACCGCTGCTTCGTCCCGGCCCACGGGCTGGCCCTGGCCGGCGACGAAGTCGTAGAGACTGCGGCGGGCGGGATCGCCGAGGCTGCAGACCCGGGCCACATCGTCGCCGTCGCCCACAGGTGGTTGAGAACCGGTCGCCACTCCCCGCCATTGTAAAACGGCATCCATTGACATAGAGCGTCTCTTCAGCCGGGCCTTCACCGGGACACCGGCTCGGCGGAATGCCGGTCGGCCTCCACGGGATGCCAGTTGGCGTGGCGTTCGTCATCGGCGATGCGGTCGGCGTGACGCACGGCGCCGACCATTCCCCCCCACCCGGGCCCGCCCCACAGAGCGGCGAAGGCACCGACCCCCAGCGCGCCGATCAGACCAGCGCCGGCGGCCAAGGCGATGCCGCTGACAAGGGTGAGGACGACGACGAAACCGACGAGGGCACCGGTGACCGCGGCCCGGCCAATGCCGGCATCCTGCCCGGCGACGGAGGTGGAGTCGATTGCTCCCCGTTGACCGGTCAACATGACGGACCTGGCGGCGGCCAGGCGTTCCAGAGACGTTCTCGATGGATCATGCGGAAGAACTCGGCGTCGACGTCGTCCGCCAGGGGGAGGCGGACGACGTCGGGTGGCCGGGCGGTGAGGCGCAGGTGCATGACAGCCACGGCGAACATGCCGAAGCCGATGAGGACGACGGCGAGCAGGGCGTCCATGACGTCTCCTTGCTTGCTGGTGGGTCGGTCGCGGCGTGCCGGTCCTGCCGGGCTCAGGAGGTCTGCGGAGCCCGCTCGAAGGCGGTGGCCAGCCGGGCCAGCGTCAGGGCGCCGAGGAGCAGGCCGAAGTCGCGCAGGGCGATGTCGTAGTAGTCGGGGATGGCCAGGAGGTTGACGATGATCGCCGCCAGCCAGGCCGCCACCAGATAGCCGCCGAAACGGGGGCGGAGGGCGACCACGAGCCCGGCCACGATCTCGATGGCACCGACGGCGAGCATGGCCTGGTGGGCGTCCCCGGGAACGAGGTCGTTGACGAAGGGGGCCAGGTAGTTCTCCCAGTCGACGAGTACATTGAAGAACTTGTCCAGCCCGAAGAGGATCGGTGCCACCACGAAGCCGATCCGGAGGAGCAGGTAGCCCTGGTAGGCGGGGTTGGTCAGCTGGGACTGGTCGTAGATCTTGTTCGTCGCGGGCCGTTGGGCGGTGCTGACAGCCATGATGCCTCGCTTTCTATCGGGAGACTGCCTTAATGATAGAAGCGAAGGTCCATTCTGTCAAGTCTCCTTAGTTTTAGAATCGAAGACCGCCCGCTTGGCCATGATGAACCCATGGAGATGAGGTACCGGCAGCTGGGATCGTCCGGGCTCACCGTCTCGGTGGTGGGCGTGGGGTGCAACAACTTCGGCTGGCGCATCGACGTCCCCGCCGTCGAGGAGGTGGTGAGCGCCGCGCTCGATGCCGGCATCAACCTCTTCGACACCGCCGCCATGTACGGGCAACCGGCCGGCGCCTCCGAGGAGCTGCTCGGCCGGGCACTCCGATCCCGGCGGGACGAGGCGGTGGTGGCGACCAAGTTCGGGGCGAACTTTCCGGGGCTGGCCAGTCCCGGACGGGACCCGGGCGGCTCGCGGCGTCACATCCGCCGGGCCGTGGAGGAGTCGTTGCGGCGCCTGGGCACGGACCGGATCGACCTCTACCAGCTGCACGTCCCCGACCCGGACACGCCCATCGACGAGACGCTGTCGACCCTCGACGACCTCGTCCGGGAGGGCAAGGTCCGTTACGTGGGCTGCTCCAACTCCGCCGCCTGGCAGGTGGCCGACGCCGACTGGACCGCCCGCCGCCATGGCTGGGCCCGGTTCATCTCGGCCCAGAACCAGTACAGCCTGCTGGAGCGGGACGCCGAGGAGGAGCTGGTCCCCGCCTGCCTGCACTTCGGGCTCGGCCTCCTGCCCTTCTTCCCGCTGGCCAGCGGCCTGCTCACGGGCAAGTACCACCGGGACACGCCCGCCCCCGAGGGGAGCCGGATGGCAGGGGACCGGTGGGCCCAGCGGCTGGCCGAGGCGGACTGGGACCTGATCGAGGCGCTGGAGGAGTTCGCCCACAAGCGGGGGATCACGCTCCTCGACGTGGCCATCGGCGGGCTCGCCGCCCGGCCGGCGGTGACATCGGTCATTGCCGGCGCCACCAGCGCCGAGCAGATCCGGGCCAACGTCGCCGCCGGCGCCTGGGTGCCGAGCCCCGAGGACATGTCCGGCCTCGACGAGATCCTGGCCTCGGCGTCGTAGTCTGCCGCGGTGGCCGGTCGAGCCCCGTTCCAGGTCCTCGTTCTCCCGTACCACGAGAGCAGTGGAGACGTGGTGTACGCCCTCTTCCGCCGGACCGACACCGGCTACTGGCAGGGTGTGGCCGGGGGAGGGGAGGACGGCGAATCGCCTCTCGACGCGGCCCGGCGGGAGCTGGCCGAGGAAACGGGCATCGGCATCGGCGCCCGCGCCGAGCTCCTGGCCCTCGATTCCCGGGCCACCATCCCTGTCGTCCACGTCACCGGCGAGTTCAGCTTCGGCGCCGACGTCCTCGTGATCCCGGAGTTCTCCTTCGGGGCCCGTTGCTCCTCACGCACCATGGCCCTCTCCGACGAGCACTCCGAGTACGCCTGGCTCCCGTACGACGAGGCCCTGAAGGCCCTGAACTGGGACTCCAACCGCAACGCGCTGTGGGAGCTCGACCATCGCCTCCGCCACCACCCTCAAGCTCCCGGTGCGGCGCGCCGATAAACGGACAAAGCCCACCGAACCAGGGCAACCCGTCGTTATTCGTTGGACTCCAGGGACGGTTCGCAGGAACGTTGGCGTTGCCTCGACCGTCTGACCCTGGGTCCGGCTGAGGCCGGAGCATTCGCCACGCTCTGACGGCGGCTGGAGCTGACAGTTCAAGAGAGGAGAGGGCATGACCGAGATGATTCGCGCCTCAGGAGTGGTCAAGCGCTACGGCGACGTGACCGCGCTCGACGGGCTCGACCTGGTCGTTCCCGAGGGCACCGTACTCGGGCTGCTCGGCCCCAACGGCGCCGGCAAGACGACGGCCGTCCGCATCTTCACCACGCTCCTCACGCCGGACGCCGGTTCGGTCGAGGTCGCCGGGGTGGATGTCTGCGCCGACCCCAGGGAAGTGCGCAAGCACATCGGGCTCTCCGGCCAGTACGCGGCCGTCGACGAGTACCTGACCGGCTTCGAGAACCTCGACATGGTGGGCCGGCTCTACCGCCTCGGGAAGGCCAATTCCCGCCAGCGGGCCCGGGAGCTGCTCGAGCGCTTCGACCTGACCGAGGCCGGCGACCGCCCGGTCAAGACCTACTCGGGCGGCATGCGCCGCCGGCTCGACCTGGCCGGCGCCCTCGTCGCCGCGCCCGCCGTGCTCTTCCT
>JBOGFO010000719.1:0-2109 GCA_050743445.1 Acidimicrobiia bacterium | reverse complement strand
GCCAGGAGTTCAAGGAGCACGAGGACCTGCCCAACACCACCAACCCCGACGACTGGGCCAAGATCTCGGGCAAGAAGGGCGAGCGGATCGTCTACGTCCGGACCCTCATCGCCAAGGGCAAGGAGGCAGAAGGCGGCCGCTCCATCGAGCGGGTCGCCACCGGCCAGTACCTCTGAGGTGCGCTGGGCGTCAGGGGTGATGTCCGCCCTGGTCCTCCTGGGACAGGGCGGGGTGGGGCCTGCTCTCGACGAGGCGGAGCCGGCCCAGGTGGCCGAGTTCATCGCCGCCCCCGGCGCCCGTACCGGTTGCGTGCGCCTCGACGTGCCCGAGGCGGCCGGCGTGGCCTGCTTCGACCTGATGGTCACCACCGGGCCCGACCCGACGACCGACTACTTCACCTGGCGGCTCTCCGCCCGGGCGAGCGCCACCGAGGGTCGCCACCTGGAGCGGCTGAAGCTCCGGATCTCCGGAGGCCGGGATTCGCTCGCCGACTGGGAACCGGACGGTGAACGGATCCTCGACGGCAGCCCGGTCAGCGCCGGCCTGCCCGGGCGTCAGGCCCCGGTGAGCTTCACGCCCCCCGCCGGCCGCATCCTGACCTACGCCGACGACGACCTCTACCACGTGTCGTGGGACCGGACGGAGGCGTCGGGGCGCGACTGCTGCCGGCAGGCCGCGATCGGCGGGGTGACCGGCTGGTCGGTGGGCCGGGGCACGGGGATGACGGCCCGGCTCCGCCTCGAAGCATGGGTCCGGTAGCGGTGCGGACCCGGAACCACCGGCTCGGGCTCGCGATCCTCGCCGGTCTCCTGGCCGTGGCCGCAGGGGCCTGTCAGGGCGCCAAGGGCCCGGAGGTGACCGACGCCAACCGGACCTTCCCGCTGCCGGCCGAGACCGACCTGATGATCCGCCTCGTGCCCGACGCACCCCGCCCGGAGGTCCGCCGGGTGACGACCGAACTCGTGCTGGAGGACGGCGTGGAGGCGACCGAGGCGCACTACGACAACCGCGAGATCCGGGTCGTCGTCAGCCGGGACATGTCGCCGGAACACCGCCGCCGGCTGCGCTCCAAGCTCCTCGAATCGCCCGTGGTTGCGGCCGTCGAGGTCCGCCCCCCGGAGGACTGACGGGCCCTCACCTGGAGCGCTGGCCCATTCCCATGCCTGTAGTCTGACCGCCGTGGCTCTGCCCAAGGTGTTCGGGATCGAGACCGAGTACGGCATCGCCTTCCGGGGGAGCGCTGACGGCAACCCCGTGGTGGCCTCGTCGATGCTCGTCAACGCCTACGTCGAGCACCGCAAGGTGGGCTGGGATTTCGAGGACGAGTCGCCCGGTCGCGACGCCCGCGGCTTCGCCCGCGAGGACGCCTCACCCCCCGAGGTGGAGACCCACCTCGTGAACACGGTCCTCACCAACGGGGCCCGGTACTACGTCGACCACGCCCACCCGGAGTTCTCCACCCCGGAGTGCACCGGCGCCCTCCAGCTCACCAAATACGACAAGGCGGGCGAGCGGATCCTGGCCCGGTCGATGCAGGCCGCCGGACGGCTGCTGCCTCCCGACCAGCAGATCGTGGTCTACAAGAACAATTCCGACGGCAAGGGCAACTCCTACGGCTGCCACGAGAACTACCTCCTCGACCGCAGCGTCCCGTTCTCGACGCTCGTCCGGCACCTGATCCCGTGGTTCGTCACCCGCCAGGTCTTCACCGGGGCGGGCAAGGTGGGCTCGGAGCACGGCGCCAACGACGTGGCGTTCCAGGTGTCCCAGCGGGCCGACTTCTTCGAGGAGGAGGTCGGCCTGGAGACGACGCTCAAGCGGCCCATCGTCAACACCCGCGACGAGCCCCACGCCGATCCCCAGAAGTACCGGCGGCTCCACGTGATCGTGGGCGACGCCAACCTGTGCGAGGTGGCGACCTACCTCAAGACGGCCACCACCGCCGTGGTGCTGTCCATGATCGAGGACGGGTTCATCGACAAGGACCTCGCGCTGGCCACCCCCGTCCCCACCATGCGCAAGGTCTCCCACGACCCGGAATGCCGGGTGACCCTCTCCCTTGCCGACGGCTCGGCGCTGACGGCCGTAGAGCTGCA
Organism: Acidimicrobiia bacterium; assembly: GCA_050743445.1. GTDB lineage: Bacteria > Actinomycetota > Acidimicrobiia > IMCC26256 > BP-133 > CAWBJP01. The sequence continues at coordinate 13 of JBOGFO010000719.1, read as the reverse complement.
GTGGGAGTTCTTC
>JBOGFO010000718.1:0-8181 GCA_050743445.1 Acidimicrobiia bacterium | reverse complement strand
CTCCAGGAGCGCGCATGACGGCAATCACGGCGGTGGGCAAGGTGTTGCGGGGCCGGCGACGGGCCCAGCTCGCCCTCCTGCTGGCCGCGCCGCTGGGCTGGCTGGTCTTCGCCTACCTGGGCTCCCTGGCCGTGATGCTCTTCAACAGCCTGTGGCGCTTCGACGGGGGCCTGCAGATCGTCATCAAGGAGCTGGGGCTCTCCAACTTCGAGATCCTGTGGAAGGAGCCGGTCTACCGGACGATCACGATCCGCACGCTGGGCATGGCCACCCTGGTCACCCTGACGTGCGCCGTGCTCGCCTTCCCCATCGCCTTCACCATGGCCAAGCTGGCCGGGGGACGGGCCCGGCGCTACATGCTGGTGGCGGTGCTGCTGCCCCTGTGGGCGAGCTACGTGGTCAAGGTCTACGCCTGGCGGACGATCCTGGCCCAGGAGGGGATCCTCAACTGGATGCTGTCGCCCATCGGACTGGAGAGCCCGGGGACGGGCGGCACCGGGCTCACCGGGGTCTGGCTCGCGCTCACCTACCTGTGGCTGCCCTACATGGTCCTGCCCGTGTACGCCGGGCTGGAGCGGATCCCGGATTCGCTCATCGACGCCTCGTCCGATCTGGGGGCGTCGCCCTTCACCACGTTCCGGAAGGTGATCCTCCCCTTGGCCTTCCCGGCGGTGGTGGCCGGTTCGATCTTCACCTTCTCGCTGACGCTGGGGGACTACATCACCCCGTCGCTCGTCTCGAGCTCCCAGTTCATCGGCAACGTCATCTACGCCCAGCTGGGCGTCGCCGGCAACCTGCCCTTCGCGGCCGCCTTCGCCGCCGTCCCCATGGTGATCATGGTCGCCTACCTGCTCGTCGCCCGCCGCCTGGGCGCCTTCGAGAGCCTGTGATCCGGTGATCCACTCCCGGTCACTGCGATGGCTGTTGCGGGGCGGGACCGGCCTCACGCTGGCCTTCATCTACTTCCCGCTGTTCACCCTCGCCCTCTATGCCTTCAACAGCGCCCGGGTGCAGCGCTGGCCCATCGACGGCCTGTCGCTGAAGTGGGTGCAGGCCGCCTTCAACAACCAGGGGGCGCGGGACGCCCTGTTCACCTCGGTCAAGGTCGGGCTCATCGCCACCGGCGTCGCCCTCGTCCTTGGTTCCCTCGCCGCCTTCGCCGTGGCCCGCTACAAGTTCTTCGGGCGGGAGGCGGTGTCGTTCCTGGTGGTCATCCCCATCGCCCTGCCCGGCATCGCCACCGGCATGGCCCTCAACTCGGCCTTCCGGGAGGCGCCACTCATCGGGGGCATCGAGTTCGGCACCGTCACCATCGCCATCGGCCACGCCACGTTCTGCATCGTGGTCATCTACAACAACCTGGTGGCCCGGTTGCGGCGCACCTCGCGGAACCTCGAGGAGGCGTCGGCCGACCTGGGGGCCACCCCCATCCAGACCTTCCTTCACGTGACCTTCCCGGCCATCCGCACCGCCCTGCTGGCCGGGGCCCTGCTGGCCTTCGCCCTGTCCTTCGACGAGATCATCGTCACGACGTTCACCACCGGCGCGGGCGTCAAGACCCTGCCCATCTGGATCTTCCAGAACTACTCCCGTCCCAACCAGGGGCCTATCGTCAACGCCGTGGGCCTCTTCGCCATCCTCCTGTCGATCATTCCGGTCTACCTGGCTCAGCGCCTGACCGAGGACGAGGTTGTCAGTCCGGCTGCCGGAGCGGCCGCCGCCACCCATTGAGGAGTGAGAATGCCTGAGTTCCAAGCGCGCAACTGGATCGGTGGCGAGTGGGTCGACCCGGAGACCGACGCCCGGGACGACATCGTCGATCCGGCCACCGGTGAGGTCATCTTCCAGGCCGCCTCCTCCGGCGCGGTCGACATCGACCGGGCCGTGCAGGCGGCGGTCAAGGCCTTCGACGAGTGGGGCTCGACCACGCCCCGGCAGCGGTCCGAGGCGCTGCTGAAGCTGGCCCAGGCCATCGAGGACGCGGCCTCCGAGTTCACCGAGATCGAGTCGAAGAACGTGGGCAAGCCGCTGTCCGCCCTGCCCGACGAGATGGACCTGACCATCGACAACTTCCGCTTCTTCGCCGGCGGCGCCCGGGCCCTGGAGGGGCGGGCGGCGGGGGAGTACATGTCGGGTTACACGTCGTTCCTGCGGCGGGAGCCGCTCGGCGTGATCGGCCAGATCGCCCCCTGGAACTACCCGCTGATGATGGCGGCGTGGAAGATCGGTCCCGCCCTGGCCGCGGGCAACACGGTGGTGCTCAAGCCCTCCGAGCTGACGCCCCTGTCCGCCCTGCGCCTGGCCGAGCTGACGGCCGACATCCTTCCCCCCGGCGTGCTCAACGTGGTCACTGGGCAGGGCGAGTCGGCCGGTGTGGCCCTGGTCGAGCACCCGGCCGTGGCCATGGTCTCCCTGACCGGGTCGGTGCCGACCGGCCAGGCCATCATGCGGGCCGCCGCCGACACCCTCAAGCGGGTGCACCTGGAGCTGGGCGGCAAGGCCCCGGTGGTCGTCCTCGACGACGCCGACCCCGAGGTGGTGGCCGCCGCCGTCCGGCTGGGCGCCTTCTTCAACGCCGGCCAGGACTGCACGGCGGCGTGCCGCGTCATCGCCTCCGACCGCATCTACGAGTCGGCTGTGGCCGGCATCGCCGACGCCACCAAGACCCTCATATCGGGCAGCCCCGGGGACGACGCCACCGAGCTCGGACCTCTGGTCTCGGCCGAGCAGCGCGACCGGGTGGCCGGGTTCGTGGAGCGGGCCGTGGCGGCCGGAGCCGAGATCGTCACCGGCGGGGCCCGGGCCGAAGGCGCCGGGTTCTTCTATGAGCCGTCGGTCATCGTGGGGGCCAAGCAGACCGACGAGATCATCCAGCGGGAGGTCTTCGGGCCGGTCGTCACCGTGCAGCGGGTGTCCGACGACGAGGCGGCCATCGCCGCCGCCAACGACGTCGAGTACGGCCTCGCCGCCTCGGTGTTCACCAGCGACGTGGGCCGGGCCATGCGGGCCACCGCCGCCCTGCGCTTCGGCACCGTGTGGGTCAACGACCACATCCCGCTCGTGTCCGAGTTCCCCCACGGCGGCTTCAAGAAGTCCGGCTTCGGCAAGGACATGTCGATGTACGCCATCGAGCACTACACCGAGCTCAAGCACGTCATGGTGAAGTGGTAGCCGAGCCCGCCCGGCTGTACGAGGGGCTCGACTCCTTCGAGCTCACCCCGGCCCGCATCGACGGCGAGCTGGTGGAGGGCGACGCGGTGCTCGAGGTCCGCTCCCCCTGGGACGGCCACCTCGTGGGGGCGGTGCCCGCCCTGACGGCCGGCCATGTCGATCAGGCGGTGGGGGTGGCTCTCGACCGCCACCGGGGGCCCCGACTGCCCGCCCACCGCCGGGCGGCGATCCTGGAACGGGCCGCCGGGGCGCTGGAGGACAACGGGGAGCGGTTCGCCCGGCTCATCGCCGGCGAGGCGGCCAAGCCCATCCGCACGGCCCGGGCCGAGGTGGCCCGGGGCGTGGAGGTGCTGCGCTTCTCGGCCGGCGTGGCCCGGACCCTCTCGGGAGAGATGGTTCCCCTCGACGCCAGCCCTGCCGGCGACGGCCGCCTCGGCCTGGTCAAGCGGGTGCCGGTCGGCGTCGTGGCCGCGGTCACGCCGTTCAACTTCCCGCTCAACCTGGTCTGCCACAAGGTGGCGCCGGCGCTGGCCGCCGGTTGTCCCGTGGTGCTCAAGCCCTCTCCCGTCACGCCGCTCACCGCCCTGGCCCTGGCCGAGGTGCTGGAGGAGAGCGGGTTGCCCCGCGGCTGGCTCAACGTCGTGACCTGCACCGATGGCGTCGCCCCGGGTCTCGTCACCCACCCGGGCGTGGCCCTGGTGACCTTCACCGGCTCCCCGGCGGTCGGGTTCTCGATCCGCTCCGCCGCCCCCGACAAGAAGGTGAGCCTGGAGCTGGGCAACAACTCGCCCGTGATCGTCGAGCCCGATGGGGACTGGCGGGCGGCGGCGGCCAAGGTGGCGGAGGCGGGCTACGTCTACGCCGGTCAGACCTGCGTGTCCGTCCAGCGGGCCCTCGTCCACCACTCGGTGGCCGAACCCTTCACCGACGACCTGGTGGCCCGGGTGTCCCGCCTGGTGGTGGGCGACCCCCAGGACGAGGCCACCGACGTCAGCGCCCTCATCGACCCCGAAGCGGCCGACCGGGTCAGTGGCTGGGTGGGAGAGGCGCAGGCCGCGGGGGCCGAGCTGCGCTGCGGCGGGGAACGCACCGGCTCCGGGGCGGTCCGTCCCTGTGTGCTGTCGGACGTCACCCCGGACATGAAGGTGAGCCACGCCGAGGTCTTCGGCCCGGTGGTCGGTGTCCAGGCGTACGAAACCTTCGACGAAGCCCTGGATCTGGCCAACGACACCCGCTACGGGCTCCAGGTCGGGGTCTTCACCTCCGATCTCGGCAAGGCCCTGCTCGCCGCCGACGTCCTCGACTTCGGCGGTGTCCTCGTGAACGACGTCCCCACCTGGCGGGCCGACCACATGCCCTACGGAGGGGTGCGGCACTCGGGCAACACCCGGGAGGGGCCCTACTACGCCGCCCAGGAGATGACCGAGCGCCGGCTGGTGGTCCTGACGGCGTGAGCCGCCCGGCGTAGACTTCCCCCGGACGAAGGAGCCTGGGGAGGTATCCGATGCTGCACAGCGTGCGCCGTGGCGCGCTTCTGCTCGTGATAGGGGTGCTGGGCGGAATGCTCCCCGCCGGTGTGGCTCCCGCATCAGGGCTCGACGAGCTCTCGAGCCCGGTGTGCGGGGCGCTCCGGCCGATCCAGCTGCCCTCGGGCCACGTGGCCTGCACCCACGGCGCCGACCCCGCCCCGGAGGGTGTCGACATCTCGGTTCCCTTTGAGCCCGGCAAGAGGCGGGCCGGGCTCCTGCTACCTGACCCGCCCACCGGCTCCAGCGCCGAGGCGCAGGGACCGGGCGGGATCCGGTGCTACGACCGGTTCACCGACGGGAACCGTGTGCAGGTCGTCTACGCCCGCCCCTCCAACCGTCCCGACCGCTACGACCGGGTGCTCAACTCGATCAAGACCTTCACCGCCGAGACGGACGAGATCTTCAACGCCTCCGCCGCCCGCTACGGCGCCACCCGCCACGTCCGGTTCGTCACCGACAAGCAGTGCGAGCTGTCGGTGGCCAACGTGGTGCTGTCGCCCCTCGGCGACGACACGCTCGACACCACCATCGCCGAGCTGGCCGCCCGAGGCTACGACGACCCCCACCGCAAGTACCTCGTGTTCATGGACTCGACCGAGCTGTGCGGGATCGCCGCCTACTACCCCGAGAACCAGGCCGACGCCAACAATGCCAACAACGGGCCCGACGGTGTTCCCGGCCTGGTGGCCCGGGTCGACTCGGGCTGCTGGGGGCTCGCCTTCCGGGGCGAGTCCATCGAAGCCCATGAGCTCATGCACAGCCTCGGCTCGGTGCTGCCGGCCGCGCCCCACGCCACCGCCCGGGGTCACTGCCAGGACGAGTCCGACCGGATGTGCTATTCGGACTTTGCCGGCGTCACCACCCAGGACCTGTGCTCGGAGGACGACGAGGCTCTCTTCGACTGCGGTGGCGACGACTACTTCAACCCGGCGCCGGCCCCCGGCAGCTATCTGGCCGGGGCCTGGAACACGGCCTTCAGCTCGTTCCTGACCTCCCGTCCCGGGGACCCGACGATCTCAGTGTCGGATGCCGTGGTCGGCGAGGGGGACGCCGGGACGAAGTATGCCCGGTTCACGGTCTCCCTTGGCTCTCCCACCTCGGAGGGGGTGTCGGTGCGCTACGTCTCGAGCGCCGGCACGGCCCAGAAAGGCACCGACTACCTCCCGGTGGAGGGGATCGTCGGCTTCGGGCCCGGTGACACCCGGGCCACGGTGTCCGTCCCGGTGATGGGGGACGACCTCGACGAGCAGGACGAGAACTTCTCCCTGGCCCTCTACGGGGCCAACGGCGGCCCCCTCCTCGACAGCGTCGGCGTCGCCCGGATCGTGGACGACGACCCGAAGCGGGTGGGTTACCGGCTGGTCGCCTCCGACGGGGGGATCTTCGCCTTCGGGGAGGCGCCCTTCTACGGCTCGACGGGGAGCATCAGGCTGAACCGGCCCATCAACGGGATGGCCGCCACCCCCTCCGGCGCCGGCTATTGGATGGTGGCCTCCGACGGCGGGCTGTTCAGCTTCGGCGATGCCGGCTTCTTCGGATCCGCCGGGGGCATGAACCTCGCCGATCCGGTGGTGGGCATGACCCCCACCGGCACCGGTCAGGGCTACCGGCTGGCGACTGCGGGGGGCGAGGTCTTCTCCTACGGCGACGCCGCCCGCCTCCCGGAGGAGTCGCTGGGCCAGCGGCCCGCCGAGCCCATCGTGGGCATCGCCGGCACCCCGAGCGGGGCCGGGTACTGGCTGGCGGGACGCGACGGGACGGTGACCGCCTTCGGCGATGCCGCCGACCTCGGCTCCACGGGGCCGCTCAACCAGCCGGTGGTGGCCATCGCGGCCACCCCCACCGGGGCCGGCTTCTGGCTGGTGGCCTCCGACGGCGGCATCTTCGCTTTCGGAGACGCCCTGTTCTACGGCTCCACCGGCGGTGTCCCGCTCAACAAGCCGGTGGTCGGAATGGCATCCAGCGCCACCGGGGAGGGTTACTGGCTAGTGGCTTCGGACGGCGGCATCTTCGCCTTCGGAGACGCCGATTTCGCGGGGTCCACCGGCGGCATCGCCCTCAACCAGCCCGTCGTCGGGATGACCTCCGTCCGCTGAGGGTCGCTTCCAGGTCATCGCCAGGGAGAAGGCGAGGCCGCCGGCGAAGGCGGCCAGCACCCCGGGCGTCCGCAGCCACAGGAACGCGCGCCCGACCCCGGGGAAGCGGAGCCAGGTGCTGCCCACGACGTCGCCGGTCCGGGGGTGCCAGGGGTCGGGCTCGGTCTTGTTGTCGCCCTGCAGGGTGAAGCCCGACTCCCCGGTGCCTCCGGTGATGCGGTGGATGACCCGGGCCCCCTTCTGGTCGCCCGAGGGGACGAGGTACGTCACCACGTCGCCGACGCGGTACTCCTGCTCGCGGCGAGCGATGACGAGGTCGCCGGCGGACAGGCCGGGGAGCATGCTCTCGCCCCGCACGATGGTGAAGGCGGTCGGCCCGCCGAGGGACTGAGGCCGGAACCACAGGAACCAGGCGGTGGCGATGACCAGCGCAATCAGAAATTCAGCCCGCCGGCGGGTCACCCAGCGTGACTTCCCGGCGAACATATGAGATAGCCTACCCGTCGTTAACGCAGGTTTGCTCGGCTGGGGAAAGACGGGAGAGAAGCATGAAGCGCGTTCTGTTGGCGGCGGTTTTCGGGTCGGCCGTGTACGCGATCGCCCTGGCGTCGGCGGCCACGCTCAACGTCGGTCAGTCCAGCCTCGGTTCGGGTAGCAACCTGGCCTCGTCATGCGACAGCGACGGCGTCACTGTGGCCTACGGCACGACGTACACCTCGGCCAGCGCCGGCTACACGGTCACCTCGGTGACGATCAGCGGCGTCGCCTCCGGCTGCGAGGCCAAGACCGTGGGCGCCACGCTGACCAACGCCGCCAACGCCGCCCAGGGCACGGTGACGTCGGGTGCGGTTCCCGCCGGTGGCGGGTCGGTGACCCTTGCTGTCAGCGGGAACCCCGTGGCGACGGCGGTGGAGAAGGCTTTCGTCGTCATCGGGTAGCTCTGCCCGGTTTGGCCGCTTCGGGCGGTGAAACCCGGGAAGGGGTTGCCGATGGGGAGGTCATGCGGAAGCGCTGTCTCCTGGCCTGGCTCGTGGGTACGGCTGTCTCGGCCGCGGTCACGTTGCTGGCGCCCGCCGTGCCGGGTGCACCGGCCGAGCTGATGGCGGGCAGCGTCGTCACGCCCGCCTGCGACGGCGACGGCGTGAACACCGCCTTCACCACCGGCTTCGCCCCGGGCACGGGATACGCCGTCACCGGGGTCGTGGTCAGCGGCATCGACTCCGGCTGCCGGGGCCAGGACCTGCAGGTCGTCCTCACGGACGGTGCGGATCGTCAGTTGGGCGACGGCGGCCTTCCGGTCACGGGTGAGTCGGTCACGGTCCCCATCGTCCCGGCGGTGGCGGTGGAGTCGATCGGGCGGGTCCACACCGTGATCGCCGGCTAGC
>JBOGFO010000717.1:0-4745 GCA_050743445.1 Acidimicrobiia bacterium | reverse complement strand
CCACTACCGGGCCGGGTTCGAGTGGTACCCCTCCGACCTGGAGGAGGGCCAGGCGCTCCTCCGGCGCCTCCTGGCCGCCGCCCGCTGTCCCGACGGGGCCGACCCGGCTCCGTTCGCGCTGCGGGTGCGGGCCGCGCTCGACGACGACCTCGATGTTCCCCGGGCCCTCGACGCCCTCGACGACCTGGCCAGCGCGGTGCTGTCGGGGGGCGCCCATCCCGAGGCGCCGGCGATGCTCCTCGAACTGGCCGGCCTGCTCGGCCTCGATCTGAGCCGGTAGCCGGGTTGACCACGAAGGGACAGGCACCGGCCCGGGCGCTGCTGGCGGTGCTGGTGCTGGTGGCCGGCGGCCTCGCCCCCCGGGGGGCGGCGGCCGAGACCCGCGAGGAGGCGGTCCAGGCGGTCCTCGATGCCCGGGAGGCCGCCATCCGCAGCGGCGACCGGCAGGCGTTCCTGGACACGGTGGATCCCGGCGCCGACCGGGAGTTCCAGGCCCGTCAGGAGGCGCTCTTCGACGGGCTGCGCTCCGTCCCCCTGTCGAAGTACGAGCTCAGGGTGCGCACGGACGAGGTCCCCGACCTGGCCGGCGGACTGGCCGAGCGGTATGCCGCCGAGGAGGTGTTCCTGCCCCCCGTCGAGGCCCGGTACCGCATCGAGGGGGTGGACGACGTCGATGCCCTCGACGGCCTCTACTACACGTTCATCCGGCGCGACGGCCGCTGGCGAATCGCCTCTGACACCGACGTCGAGGACCTCGGCCTGCCGTCGGCCCGCAACCCCTGGGACTTCGGGCCCGTCTCCCGGGCCCGCTCCTCCCATTTCACGGTGCTCTTCGATGCGGCCGACCGGGGGCGGGCGGAGGCCCTGCTGACCCTGGCCGAGGAGGCCCGGGAGCGCCTCGCCGACGGCTTCGACCGGCCCCTGCCCGACCAGATCCTGCTCATCCTCCCCCACACCGTCGACCAGCTGGCCGAGATGCTCCAGGCCACCTTCGACCTGACCAACTTCGTGGCCTTCGCCGCCGCCTCGGTGGACCGCGACCAGGGCTGGGAGTCGAGCTCCCCCCGGGTGTTCGCACAGGACGTCAACCTGGTCCGGAGCCGGCGCGAGTTCCAGCTCGAGACCCTGCATCACGAGCTCGTCCACGTCGCCGCCTTCGGCCTGGCCGGGCCCTTCGTCCCGGCCTGGGTCCACGAGGGGCTGGCCGACTGGCTGGCCAAGGGCGGGGGCGAGCCTGCCGAGGTCCCGGGCAGCGACGAGGTGCTGCCCGAGGATTTCGAGTTCACCACCGGCGGCCTCGACGCCATCGTCTCCTCCTACCAGGAGTCGACCTCGGCGGTGGCCTTCCTCGCCCGGTCCAAGGGCCGGGACTCGCCCCTGGACCTGCTGGTGGAGGCGGGAAAGCCCCGGATCGCCCCCGGCACGGTCGACTACCACACCGATGCCGCGCTCCGGTCCCTCTACGGCAAGGGCCTGGCCGACTTCCAGCGCGAATGGGCGGGCGGAAAGTAGGGCCTTCGCTGCTAGGCTGCCGCCCCTATGGCCCGGAACAATGACCGCAACCGCAGCACCAAGCGAGCCCCTGCCGCCGCCACCCTGAGAAGGCGCGGCAAGCCCAAGGTGTGCATCTTCTGCCGCGACTCCATCGACTGGGTCGACTACAAGGACGCCAACCTCCTCGGGCGCTTCCTGTCCGAGCGGGCGAAGATCAAGGCGCGGCGGACCACGGGCAACTGCAACCGGCACCAGCGGGAGGTGGCCGTCGCCATCAAGACGTCCCGCGAGCTGGCGCTGCTGCCCTACGCCAAGCGGACGGTCGCCGAGCGCCTCGGCGGTCGCGGTGGCCGTGGTGGCGGCGGTGGCCGGGGTGGGCCCGGGCGCCCGCCCCGCAGCGAGGGAGCCGAAGAGCGGGCTCCCGTCGCAGTCGAGGACTCCGGCGATGTCGAAGCCATCGAGAGTGAGGACACCGGCGTCGACGAGGTCATGCTGGATGAGGTGCCCTCGGCCGAGGATTAGCCCCGGTTGAGCGATCAGGTCACCGTCTCCCTCCCGGACGGGTCGGCCCGGAACTATCCCGCCGGCGTCACGCCCGCGGAGGTCGCCAGCTCCATCGGCCGGCGCCTTGGCGAAGCGGCGGTCGCGGCCCGGGTGGACGGCAGCCTGGTCGATCTCCAACGGCCCCTGGAGGGCGAAGTCGACCTGGCGATCGTCACCGGCGACTCGCCCGAGGGTCTCGAGATCCTGCGCCATTCCACGTCCCATGTCCTGGCCCAGGCCGTGCTCGACCTCTTCCCCGGCGCCCGCTACGCCATCGGCCCGCCCATCGCCGACGGCTTCTACTACGACTTCGATCTGCCCGCCCATCCCGATGGAAGTCCGGCCCACTTCGTGGAGGCCGATCTCGAGCGCATCGAGACCCGGATGCGGGAGATCGTGGCCCAGGCCCAGCCCTTCGTCCGGGAGGAGCTCGACCGGGAGGCGGGGCTCAAGCTCTTCGCCGACCAGCCCTACAAGCGGGAGATCATCGAGGGGGACGAGACCTCCGAGGGGGCCGCCGACGGAGCGGTGTCGGTCTACCGCAACCCGGGTGGGTCAGACGCCACTTTCGTGGACCTGTGCCGGGGACCGCACGTGCCGTCTACGTCGCGCCTGGGCCATTTCAAGCTCCAGAAGGTCGCCGGGGCCTACTGGCGGGGCGACGAGAAGCGCCCCATGCTCCAGCGGATCTACGGGACAGCCTGGGCGACCAGGAAGGACCTGGAGGATCACCTGCACCGCCTCGAGGAGGCGGAGCGGCGCGACCACCGCAAGCTCGGCGTCGAGCTCGACCTGATCTCGTTCCCCGACGAGCTGGGCGGGGGCCTGGCGGTGTGGCACCCCAAGGGCGCCATGGTCCGCAAGCAGATGGAGGACTTCGCCCGGGCCGAGCACGAGAACGGGGGCTACCAGTTCGTCGTGACGCCGCACCTCACCAAGTCGACGCTGTTCGAGACGAGCGGGCACCTCGACTTCTACGCCGACGGCATGTACCCCCCGATGGAGATGGAGGGGGCGAAGTACTACCCGAAGCCGATGAACTGCCCGATGCACTGCCTGATCTTCGGGTCGCGCACCCGGTCCTACCGGGAGCTGCCGCTGCGGCTGTTCGAGTTCGGGACGGTGTACCGCTACGAGCGCTCCGGGGTGCTCCACGGCCTGCTGCGGACCCGGGGCTTCACCCAGGACGACAGCCACATCTACTGCGCGCCGGACCAGATCGTCCCCGAGCTGACGTCGCTGCTCGCGTTCGTGCTCCGCGTGCTTTCGACGTTCGGCTTCGAGGAGTTCGAGGCTGAGCTGTCGACCCGTCCGGAAGCGAAGTCGGTCGGTTCCGACGACGACTGGGAGAAGGCCACGGCCGCCCTCCACGACGCCCTCGTCGCCGTCGGTCTGGCTTACACGGTGGCCGAAGGCGAGGGCGCCTTCTACGGCCCCAAGATCGACGTTCACCTGCTCGACGCGATCGGGCGGCGATGGCAGCTGTCGACCCTCCAGGTCGACTTCAACCACCCCATACGCTTCGACCTGTCCTACGTCGGCGCCGACAACGAGCGCCACCGGCCGATCATGATCCACCGGGCCCTGTTCGGGTCGGTCGAGCGGTTCTTCGGGATCCTGGTCGAGCACTTCGCCGGCGCCTTCCCGGCCTGGCTGGCCCCGGTCCAGGCCTTGGTCCTGCCGGTGGCCGACCGCCATGGGGACTACGCGGCCACGGTGGTGGAGCGGCTCCGGGAGGCCGGCTTCCGGGCCGAGCTCACAGACGCCACCCACGACACCCTGGGGGCCCGGGTGCGCCGGGGCAAGATGGAGAAGATCCCCTACGTGCTGGTGGTGGGCGACGCCGACGTGGGGGGCGACACCGTCGGGGTCAACGCCCGCGGTGCCGAGCGGCCCGAGCGGGATGTCCCGGTCGCCGACCTCATCGGCCGCCTGCGTTCGGAAGTCGACTCCCGAGCTTGAGCCTGGAGCGGATCTGGGCCGGCTGGCGCTCGCCCTACGTCAACGGGATCGCCTCCTCCGATGACGAGGACGGCTGCCTCTTCTGCACCCTGGCGGTCTCCGACGACGAGGTTGTCTTCGTGCTCGAGCGGACCGACCTCACCTTCAGCGTGCTCAACGCCTTCCCGTACACGCCCGGGCACCTCATGGTGGCCCCCCTGCGGCACGAGGCCGAGCTCGAAGGCCTGACCGCCGAGGAGGGAGCGGCCATCTTCGCCGCCCTCCAGCGGGCGGTGGTGGCGCTCAAGGAGGCGAGCCGGCCCCACGGGCTGAACCTGGGCGTGAACCTGGGCCGGGTGGCCGGAGCGGGAGTGCCCGGGCACATCCACTGGCACGCCATGCCCCGCTGGGACGGCGACACCAACTTCATGACGACGGTGGCCGAGGCCCGCGTCATCTCCGAGGACCTGCGGACGACCTGGGAGAAGCTGAAGAAGGCCTGGCCCGGGGCCGGGGTGTCCCCGTGAAGGCCGGGGCCGGGGTGTCCCCGTGAAGCCCGGGGCCGGGGTGTCCCCGTGAAGGCCGGGACATGACCACCGAGGACCACCTCCCCGAAGAGCTCGACGTCACGGTCGCCCGTCCCTACCAGGTGCCCGACATCGCCCGCCGGCGCCTGGGGGCCGTGACCGTCCTGCTGGTGGCCGCGGCCAGCGCCGCCGGCTTCGCCGTCTCGGGCAACTCCGGCCTGCTGGTGGCCACACTGGTGC
>JBOGFO010000716.1:0-4993 GCA_050743445.1 Acidimicrobiia bacterium | reverse complement strand
TCACCGGCCCGCTGGCGGACGGGCTGGAGCAGCAGTTCGAGACCCTCGACAGCCTGTTCCCGCCGGAGGACCTCGAGGCCAACTTCGATGCCATGGTCACCCAGGGCAAGGACATGGTGAAGGGCCTCAAGGAGAACCCCTCGGCGCTCGACCAGGAGGACTCCGAGCTCAACCAGCAGTCGGTGGCGGTGGGCGAGAAGGCCAGCGCCCTCGGGCTCGACAAGTGTGCCGAGGGGCCGGGCGGTGAATCCGAGGCCGAGGCGACCGGCACTGAGGAGGCTCCCATGGAGGAGGAGGCGCCGGTCGAAGAGGAGGTACCGGCCGAGGACGGGACGACGCCTTCCTCCTAGAGCCTCTCCCCCGCTACTTCGAGTCGAACTGGATGACCCAGCGGTCGTCGACACCGAGCTCAGCTGGGTAGCTGGTGGCGTCGTTGACGCCGGTGAGGATGACCTTGCCGGTCCGGCCGGCGTACGCCCCGCTGCCGGAGATGATGCCCTTGCTGGAGGGCAGCGACGCCACCAGCACCCATCCGGGCCGCTGGGGGTCGAACACGACCGAGACCTGGGCGTGGTTGGTGAACTCCCCGTCAGGCAGCTTGAACGTGGTCTTGGCGTCGAACACCTGGCAGGGCGGCGGGGTGGTGGTGGAGCAGAAGATGTCGTCGATGGCGGTGCCGATCTTCTCGCCGGTGGCCAGCGAGTACAGGTCGAACTCGTAGACCTGGCGCATCGAGTCGGAGGACGTGTTCGGCGCCTTGCCCCGGGTGTTGAGGGCCATGAAGTCGCCGTGCATGAAGGCGGGCGGGTCCTCGGCCGGAGCCGGGACCGGCAGCACCAGGGCGCCAGCCGCCACCAGAGCGAGGGAAACGGGCAGAGCGCGGAGGATCCGGCGGGTGAGGCGGCGCATCGGCGTGTCTCCTTTGGCGCGACGACTTCTGCGACTGGTGCGAAAGGTGCAATTGCCTCTCTCTCGACCGGATTTTACCGGGACGGAGCTACCGGCGGGTAGGCGGGGGGGTCCAGGCTCCGGGCCAGCGCCGGCCGGGCGACGAGAAGGGCGGCGTAGAGCACGAGCATGAGTCCGGCCCCGGCCACCACCGGCCGCACCCCGACCTGGTCGGCCAGCCCGCCCTGGATCAGCGCTCCGATGGGGTAGCCGCCGGTGAAGGCCATGAAGTAGAGGGCCACCACCCGGCCCCGGAAGCGGGGTTCCACGCTCTCCTGGAGGGCGGTGTTGAGAGCGCTCACCACCACGAGGTACCCCGCCCCGATGACGAACATCGCCACCAGGCCGCCGGCATAGACGGGCGTGAGCCCCATGCCTACGAGCGCCAGCCCGTAGACGGCGATGGCGATGGTGGCCAGCCGGGAGCGCCGCAGGCCGTCGCCATAGGCGCCCAGGACCACGGCGCCCACGGTGGCACCGATGCCGAAGGCGGCGGCCAGGTAGCCGTAGGCGGCCTCACCGACACGGAACTCCTCCCGGGCGAAGACCGGGGCGAAGAGGATCACCGGGCTGCCGAGGAAGGCCACCACGCCGACGGTGACGATGGTGAGCAGGAGGCCAGGGTGGTGCCGGGCGTACGTGAGGGCGGACCGGAACCTCCCGGCCTCGGCCAGGTCCGCCCCCGCTTCGGGTCGCCGCCCGGCCTGGACGACGAGGAGAGCGCCGAGCACGGTCACATAGGACAGGGCGTTGACCAGGAAGGCGGTGGCCGGCCCGAAGGCGTGGAGGCTGATCCCTCCCAGGAGGAAACCCAGGGCCCGGGAGGCGTTGAACTGGGCCGAGTTGAGGGCGACGGCGTTGAGCAGCGACTCCCGGGGGACGAGCTCGGGGACGAGGCTCTGCCAGGCCGGGATCGATCTGGCCGTCGCGCACCGTCAGCCACAGCGCGAAGGCGATGACCATGGCCACCGACTGGGAGCACAGGAGGATCCGGCGCCGGGGGAACCGATCGGCGAAGGTCCCTCCGATCGGGCCCATGACCATGGCCGGGATGAACTGGGCGAAGCCGGCCAGCCCCACCCAGGTCGCCGAGCCCGTGGCCTCGTTGAGGACGTAGGGCACGGTGACGTTCTGCATCCACATCCCCGTGGAGGAGATGAAGGCGCCGGTGAGGAACAGGGCGAAGTCGCGGTGCCGGAGCGCCCGGAAGGCGTGCCGGAGCCCTCGGGAGGGAAGGGACGCAACCGGAGCGGCGCCCGCGGCCTCTGCATGGTCGAGCGCCATCCAACTCAAGATACCGTTGGGTCCGTGGAGCCCGACCCGCCCGTCATCGACCTCACCACCGGGGCGGACGTGGGCGCATCCGAGGAGCGCCGGGGCGGCGAGCTGGTCCTCGTCGAGCCCCCGCCGGCGCCGGCCGATCCCCGGGCCGGGTTGTCCGACGTCGACACGTGGGGGCGCAGCGAGCGGACCCGGTCGCTGGTCCGCACCCTCTTCAACCCCATGTACAAGCACTGGTTCCGGGCCGAGTGGGAGGGTCTGGAGCACATCCCCCGCACCGGCGGCGCCCTCCTCGTGGCCAACCACGCCGGAGCCATCCCCTCCGACGCCCCCGTGATCATGCACGGCGTCGAGAAGGAGCTGGGCCGGCCCGTGTACGGCCTGGCCGACTACTTCTTCCGGGCCGTCCCCGTGGTCGGCACCCTGTGGTCCCGGTCCGGGGGTGTCGCCGCCCATCCCGACAACGCCCAGCGCCTGCTCCATGACGAGGGCCAGCTGGTGCTCGTCTTCCCCGAGGGGGTGAAGGGCCCGTCCAAGCTCTACAAGGACCGCTACCGGCTGAAGCGGTTCGGGCGGGGCGGCTTCGTGGAGACGGCTATGCGGGCCGGAGTGCCCATCATCCCCGTGGCGGTGGTGGGCGCCGAGGAGTCGATGCCGATCCTGGCCCGCTCCAACACCGTGGCCAAGACCCTGGGCCTGCCCTACGCCCCGCTCACGGCGAACATGCTCACGCCGCTCGGCCTCCTGTGGTTCCCGGCCAAGTTCCGTCTCCGGGTCCTCGAACCCGTCACCTTCGACGTCGCCCCCAACCAGGAGCGCTACTCCCGCAGCCGGGTCATGGAGGAGGCCGAGGCGATCCGCTCGGACATCCAGGACGCCCTCTACGACATGCTGTCCCGGCGCCGCAGCGTCTGGTTCGGATGACCGGGGCCGCGGGGTGTCCCCGCACATGAGGGTTCTCGTCACCGGCATCGGCACCTTCTGGGGTGGGCGCCTGGCCCAGGTGGTCGAGCGCGACCCCCGGGTGGAGGTGGTGGTGGGCCTCGACACCCGGGCGCCGTCGGTGCCCCTGGAGCGCACCGAGGTGGTGCGGGCCGACTCGTCGTACTCGATCCTGTCGCGCATCGTGCGGGCCACCGAGGTGGACACCGTGCTCCACACCCACCTCGAGGTCGACTCGACCGCCCTGCGGTCCCGGGCGCTCCACGAGACCAACGTCATCGGCACCATGAACCTGCTGGCGGCGGCGGGGGCGGCGGACAGCTCGGTGCGCAAGGTGGTGCTCAAGTCCTCGACGCTCGTCTACGGGTCGTCGCACCGGGACCCGTACCACTTCTCCGAGGAGATGGGCCGGTCCCGTCCGGCCCGGACGCCGGTGGAGCGGTCCCTCCTCGAGGTTGACGGCTACCTGGCCGACTTCGCCGCCGACCGGCCCGACATCGTGGTCACGCTGCTCCGGTTCTCCAACGTGCTCGGCCCCGATCTGGACACGCCCCTGTCCAAGGCGTTGCGCCTGCCCGTCGTCCCCGAGATCCTCGGCTTCGACCCCCGCCTCCAGTTCACCCACCAGGACGACGTCCTGGGCGCCCTGTGCCACGTGGGCCTCAACGACGTGCCCGGCACCTTCAACGTGGCCGGCGACGGGCTCCTCAGCTGGAGCGACGTGTGCCGCCTGGTGGGCCGGCGCCGGGTGGCCCTGCCGCCCTGGGGCACGGGGGCGGCGGCGGGGGCGCTGCGCCGCCTCGGTGTCGTCGACCTCCCCCCCGAGCTCCTCGACCTGCTTCGCTTCGGCCGGGGGGTCGACAACGAGCGGCTCAGGCGGGCCGGCTACCGCTACCGCTTCACCTCCGCCGGGGCGGTGGAGGACTTCGCCCGTACCGTGCGCCTGGAGGCCACCGTGGGCCGCCACAAGCCGGCGTACCACTACGACGCCGACGTGGAGGAGTTCTTCCGCCGCTCGCCGGCCGTCACCCACGACGCCGGCCGCCCCGCCGACCGGAACTAGACGCGGCTGGCGCCGAGGAAGGCCTCGGTGAGCTCGGCCTTGCGGCCCGCCCACTCGTCGGCCGTCATGGCGTAGCGGACGTGGTCCTCCCACTGGCCCCGGATCTGGAGGTAGGCCTTGGATACGCCCTCCTGCCGCAGGTTCAGCTTCTCGGCCACGCGGCGGCTGGCCTCGTTGCGGGGGACGATGTTGACCTCCATGCGATGGAGGGCCAGCACCTCGAAGGCGAACCGCAGCACCAGCACGAGGGCTTCGGGGACGAGGCCCCGGCCGGCGTGGGCCTCGTCCATCCAGTAGCCGACGTGGGCACTCTGGAACGGACCCCGCTGGATGCCCGACAGGTTGATCTCGCCGCACAGGGTGCCGTCGTGGAGGAAGATGCCGAGCGGGTGGGCAGTGTCGAGGTGGCGCTGCCGGGAAGCGGAGGCGCAGCGGGCCCGGAAGGCGGAGGGGTCCCGCAGCAGGTCGGGTGAGCCGGGCTCGGGAATGGGCTCCCACGGTTCGAGCCATTCCTGGTTCCGCCGGCGGACCTCCCGCCAGGCGTCGCCGTCGGCCGCCTCGAGAGGCCGGAGCACGACGCGAGGGCCCACGAGCCGGGTCGTCATCGACACGCAGCCGCCAGACGTGGAGCCGTCATCACCGGAGAAAATACCGGGCAGACCTCCGGGTGCCCTACACAAACCGCGCGAAATCCCCCGCGGCCAGCCTCGAAGCCGCCGATAGGCTGGCTTGGTGCTCGACTCCCCCGATACCTGGCGC
>JBOGFO010000715.1:0-4502 GCA_050743445.1 Acidimicrobiia bacterium | reverse complement strand
GCGCCTGTTCAATCCCGGCTCCCCCACCGACCGCCGGGCCCAACCCGTCCACACCTACGGGCGGTTGAGGGTCGACGGCGGGCGCCTGGTGGACCACGAGATCATCCCCCTGGGCTGACATGGGACGTACGGGCCTCGGAGCGTCCTACCACCGGCTGGTGGCCGGCTCGGGCGCCTCCAACCTGGCCGACGGTGTGTTCCTGGTCGCCCTGCCGCTGCTGACCGTCGAGCTGACGACGTCGCCGATCCTGGTGGCGGGGGTGGCCCTGGCCCAGCGCCTGCCGTGGCTGGTCGTCGCCCTGCCCGCCGGGGCGCTGGCCGACCGCCTCGACCGCCGCCGCACCATGGTGCGGGTCAACCTCCTGCGGGTGGCGGTGCTCGGCGGGGTGGCGGTGGCGGTGGCCACGGACACGGCGTCGCTGCCGCTGATCTACGCCGTGGCCCTGATCCTCGGGGTGGGCGAGACGTTCTTCGACACCGCCGCCCAGTCGATCATGCCCGCCGTCGTCGGTTCCGAGCGCCTGTCCGAAGCCAACGGCCGCCTCTACGCCGTGGAGCTGGTGGCCAACCAGTTCGTGGGCCCGGTGCTGGGGGGCGCCCTGGCCGGCGCCGGCCTCGCCCTCGCTTTCGCCGGCAGCGCCGGGGCCTACCTGCTGGCCGCCGGGGCGCTGGCGGTGATGGCCGGGTCGTTCCGACCGGTGCGCACCGGGCCGCCCACCCGGCTGCGGACCGACATCGTCGAGGGCCTGCGCTTCCTGTGGGGCCACCGGCTGCTGCGCACGCTCGGCCTCATGCTGGGGATGAGCAACCTGGCCTTCGCCGCCCAGGGTTCGGTGTTCGTGCTCTTCGCCGTGGCCCCGGGCCCGATGGGCCTGTCCGAGAGCGGCTTCGGTCTCCTGTTCGCCACGTGGGCGGTGGGTGGGCTGGTCGGCTCGTGGGTGGCCGCCCCGGCCGAGCGGCTCCTGGGCCGGGCGTGGGTGCTCAGCGCCAGCGTTTTCGCCGGCTCGCTGGGCCTGGTCGTGCCGGTGGTCACCGCCGCCTTCGTCCCGGTGGCGGCGTCGGGGGTCGTCATGGGCGTGGCCATGGTGTGCTGGAACGTGGTCACGGTGTCGCTGCGCCAGCGGATCACCCCCGACCGCCTCCTCGGCCGCCTCAACGCCGGCTACCGCCTACTGGGCTGGGGCACCATGCCCATAGGGGCGGCCCTGGGCGGGCTGGTGGCCGAGTTCGCCGGGGTGCGGGCCGCCTTCGCCGTGTCCGCCGTGCTGAACACGACGGTGCTCCTCGGCTGTTTCGTGGTCACCGACCAGGCGATGGCGCAAGCCGAGGCCGCCGTGGACAAGGCGGCGTGACCACCGAGGCTGGGGCCCCCGGCCCCGCGGGCCCCTTCGACCAGCCCGGCTTCGACGCCCGGATGGAATGGGGCCCCCATGGCCTGCGCCGCCTGGCCCGGGCCTGCGATGTGGTCGTCATCGTCGACGTGCTCTCGTTCACCACCGCCCTCGACGTGGCCCTCGGCCGGGGGGCGACGGTGCTCCCCTACCGCTTCGCCGACGGCCGTCTACCCGGCGACACCCCGAGTGCCGAGCAGGCCGAGTTCGCCGAGCGCCACGGCGCGCTCCTCGCCGTCGGCCGGCGGCGGACCGACGCCGACCATCCCTACTCCCTCTCCCCGGCCACGCTCGTCGGCCTGCCCGCCGGACGCCGCCTCGTGCTCCCGTCCCCCAACGGCTCGGCGCTGGCCTTCGGGGCGGCCGAGGCCGGCGCCAAGGTGGTGCTCGCCGCCTGCCTGCGCAACGCCTCCGCCGTCGCCGCCGTGGCCCGGGCGGCGGGCGGAACCGTGGGGGTGGTCCCCGCCGGGGAACGCTGGCACGGCAACACCGGCCCCCTCCGCCCGGCCTTGGAGGACCTCTACGGCGCCGGGGCTGTCCTCGCCGCCCTCTCCCCGGCCGCGCCCTCCCCCGAAGCGCGGGCGGCCATGGCCGCCTTCGCCGACGCCGCCCCCGACCTCGCCCGCCGCCTGGAGGAGTGCGCCTCCGGCCGGGAGCTGATCGAAGCCGGCTTCGCCGACGACGTCCGCCTCGCCGCCGCGCTCGACGTCAGCCGGGTCGCCCCACTGCTGGAGGGCGAGACGTTCGTGGACGCCTCCCCGCGCTGAGCGCTGGCCATCGTTCTGTGGACGGATATTCCGGACCACCGGAAAATCCGTCCACAGATTGAGGTTCCGGCGATCCCTCTACTCCTCGGCCCCCGGACCGCCGGCGGCAGGAACCTGCGGGCAACGCTCCGGGTACTCGGCCTCGGGTCCGCAACCAACGAATCCGATATCTACCCGCATCGTGTACCGCTTCTTGCCGACGTGGTAGTCGACCTCCATACGGTCGAAGCCGTATGCCCCAGGTTTGGTGAGGCGCATGCCGACCAGGATGGCCGTGCCCCGACTGGGCTTGCCCTCATTCGGCTCTGGGGGCACCACGGTGCCTTCCAGCGGTCGGGTCTGACCGATGTCGGCCGCGTCCGGGGGATAGCTCCTCCCCGCTCCAATTGAGGCCGCCTCGCGATCCGAATCCTGGGCCGTAACCGTTCCGATGTATTCGAGGCCATCCGACAAAGGAGGCATGAGACGAAGGCCGTCCAGCACTAGCGGTTCACTACCAGTGTTGGACACGACGAGATGTCCCATCGTGACCGACTGACCAATCTCGATGGACCAGATGCTCACGGTGTCGCTGGCGACGCCTCCATCCAACGGGCCACCCGAACCTGAGTCATGCACCGTCAGGCCACCAGCCGTGAGACGCAAGACGACCAGCACCGCCAGGACCGCGACGCCGAGCAGCGCCGCCAGCCACAATCTGCGCCTTGGGCGCATAACGCTTGGGACGATGGCATCCGACGAAGCGCTTGGCTCAACCATGAGCTGTCAACATGGGTGGCCGGGCCGACAAGGCACTCCGGGAGCCTCGATACCGGTGTATACGTGACTCGACTTGTTCGGCGTATCGTCATCACCACACACCGCATGCCTGCGGTTCTCGCCGAAAGTCATTCCGACCGTCACGAACCTTGAGTATCCGCTGCGGGCCGAGAGGGAGACCCCAAACACCTCGGCCGCACCACTCCAGGTCGCCGAGCGGTTCTTGTCGCGTTTGAATCCCGCACGAGGCTCATAGAACACGGTGTGGTCGTTTCCCCCACAGTCGGGAACGAGGTGCGGCACCGAGGTCAACCCTGTTCGCCAGCCGTGTGGTGCGACACGGTACGACGGGTTTGGGCACCGATCCCTGTAGAGGTGATAGTCGAAGCTGCTGTAGATCCTCAGCCTCTCCATCGCAACGGCATCCTTGAAGACCCTTGTCTCGTCGTCATTTGCGATGTGGTGCGTCCCCGCCAAGCTCCATCTCCCACCGTTCGGCTTGGTGGCGATTGAGATATCGCTGTCGGCATGGTTCCCCTCGCCATAGACGAATCTCGCCTCCACGGTGTCGCTCTCGGTGTTGAGCTCGCCGACCACAGTGTCCGCCTTCTTGGTTTCGACGACGTCGTATTCACCGAAGCACGGGTGAAAAGGCGTTCCCGTGCTGGTCGCCCGGAATCCTTGGGCATCCTCGACAAATCGCACAACCACTGGGACGGCTTCGGCCTCAGGGCTTTCCGGCCAAGCCTCCTGCGCGAGCCCCCGCGAGAACTGGGCGCCGCCGCCGAGGTAGCGGCTGATGTTGAGCGGCTGACGACGATCGGCTGAACCCGCCTCCAGGCTCAGGTTGAGGTAGCCGCCGTTGGCGCTTGCGAGGCGCTGGAGCGCCGGCGATTCCGATGCTCGCAACGTGAAGCGCCCGTCAGGGCCACTCTCGGTCCAGGCGACCGGAGTCAGGCTCACCCGGTCACCAACACTCATGGGCATGTTGGTCGGCCAGGCGTAGGCGACGACCATGCCGGCAGCTGGATCACCGTCGGCGTCCTGTAGCTGTCCCGTAGCGAGCACGGGGAGGTTCAGGCTTCGGCTGTCGGGCATGCCGAGCGGATGTGGCGCGTGCGGCGTCGCCGACGCCGAGATTTCATCGGCGATCGGCGTGACCACGGCCGCGCAGGCAAACACAGAGATGAGCATCGCGCTCCGGAACATATCGGGGGGCCTCCTTCACCGCCGCGTTGGGCGGTCCAGGAGGTCAACGGGCGAACGAATAGGTCATGACGGGCGAACCGGGCATTTCCGGCTCGGCCGGTCAGTCCTCGGGCTCGGTGACGAAGTCGACGAGGCGCTCGACGGCTTCGACGAAGGGGGACTCGAGGTCGCGCCAGCCGTTGACGGAGGCGAGGAGGCGGCGCCAGAACTCGCCGGGGTCGCCGACGCCGAGGGCGGCGCAGACCCCGTCTTTCCAGGGCGTGCCCTTGGGGATGACGGGCCAGGCGGCGATACCGGCGGCGGCCGGGCGGATGGCCGACCACACGTCGACGTAGGGGGTGCCGGTCACCAGCACGTGCGGGTGGCGGACGGCCGC
>JBOGFO010000714.1:0-2177 GCA_050743445.1 Acidimicrobiia bacterium | reverse complement strand
GGTGATGGCGTCCACCGGCTCCACGTCGTCGAGCGGGATGGGTGGGCCGGCGGCGACGAACTCCAACAGGTCGTGCAACTCGGTGGTCGGCCGCTCGTTGACCAGCTTGGAGAACGCCTCGTAGAGGTCGGCCCGGCCCTGGGCGATGGCCCGCTGCAGCACGTGGGCGGCGGCGATGTCGCCCGGGGAGGCGGCGGACACACCCTCCCGGCGATCCTCCAGGAAGACCACGTTGGCGGGATCGTTGCCCATCTTCACGGTCTCGTGGAGGGCCTCGATGGCTTCGGGGTCGTTGGCGTGGTACTCGCCGCCTTTGCGATGGCGCACGAAGCCGGGCGAGTCGAGCGCGACCCTTTCGCTCCCGAAGGCGTCGGCGTGCCGGCGGAGGGCGTCCTGGCCGAGGGCGGCGAAGCCCAGGCCACCGATCCGGGATTCGGTGCCGGTCAGGCAGGTGTCGATCACCTCCCGGGCCAGTCCCAGGGCCTCGAAGATCTGGGCCGCCCGGTAGCCGTCGACCGTGCAGATGCCCATCTTGGACATGATCTTGAGGACTCCGTCCTCCAGCGCGGCCTGGAAGCGGGTCTGCGCCTCGGCCGAGTGCGTCTCTCCCAGCTGGTCGGCGTCGGCCATGGCCGCCACGGACTCCAGGGCGAGGCGGGGACAGATGGCGTCGGCCCCGTAGCCGAGCATGCAGGCGGCCGAGTCGACGTCACGGACGTCACCGGTGTCGATCACCAGCGAGGCGTCCGAGCGCAGGCGGGCCCCGACCAGCCGGTGATGCACCGCCCCGGTGGCCAGCAGCCCAGGGACGGCGGCCCGGTCGGGCCCGATCACGGCGTCGGAGATGACGACCACCGCGCCTCCCGCCCGCACGGCCGCCTCCGCCTCGTCGCCGAGGCGGGCGACGGCCGGCGCCAGCCCGTCGGGGCCATCGGCGACGGGGAAGGTGGCGTCCAGCCGCACGGCGGGGAACGGGGAGCGGTCGGGATCGAGCAGGCGCTCCACCGCGTCGGGATAGAGGAAGAAGGTGGGCAGCTCGAGGAGATGGGCGGCGAACGGACCCTCGCTGAGCAGCGGCTGGCGGGGACCGAGACAGGTGCGCAGCGACATGACCAGCCGCTCCCGCAGATGGTCGATCGGCGGGTTGGTGACCTGGGCGAAGCGCTGCTTCAGGTAGTGGTGCACGGGGCGGGGCCGGGAGGCGACGGCGGCGAAGGGGACGTCGTCGCCCATGGAGAAGGTCGGCTCCTTGGCGTCGGTGGCCATGGGCTTGAGGACCATCGCCACCTCCTCCTTGTTGACGCCGAAGGCGGCCTGGGTACGGGTGAGGTCCTCCTCGTCGGGAGGTTCGGCCAACGGCAGGCCGGACGAGAGGGGCCGGAGGCCGTCGTAGGCCCAGGCCGAGTACGGGGCCAGGCCGGCCAGCCAGGCCTTGATGCTGGCGTCGCCTTCAAGCCCACCCCGGGTGGGGTCGACGCAGAGCATCTCGCCCGGGCCCAGCCGCCCCCGGCGCACGGTGCCGTGACCGGCGACGGGCACCGCACCCACCTCCGAGCAGGCGACCACGAAGCCGTCGTCGCACACCTGGTAGCGCAGCGGCCGCAGCCCGTTGCGGTCGAGGGTGGCACCAACCCTCACCCCGTCGGTGAAGATCAGCCCCGCGGGCCCGTCCCACGGCTCCGACAGGCAGGCGTGGTAGCGGTAGAAGTCCCGGACGGCGGCAGGAAGGTCCCGGCTGCCTTCCCAGGCTTCGGGGACGAGCATGGCCACGGCGTGGCGCAGGTCCCGCCCACCCCGCAGCAGCAACTCGACGGCCGAGTCGAGCTTGCCCGAGTCGGAGTCCTCGGGGTCGAGCACGGGCCGGAACAGCTCCTCGGGTCCAAGGCCCGCCGCCTCCGTACCCAGCCGGCCCCGGGCGGCCATCCGGTGCTCGTTGCCCTGAAGGGTGTTGATCTCGCCGTTGTGGCACAGGAACCGGAAGGGCTGGGCCCGCTCCCAGGCCGGCGTCGTGTTGGTGGAGAACCGGGAGTGGAAGACGGCCAGGGCGACCTCGAAGTCGGAGGCGGCCAGGTCGGGGAAGAATCCGGCCAGGCGGTCGCTCATGACCAGCGCCTTGTAGACCACGGTGGCGAAGGACCAGCTGGCGAAGTAGGAGCGGACGCCGGCGTGCCCACAGG
>JBOGFO010000713.1:0-3396 GCA_050743445.1 Acidimicrobiia bacterium | reverse complement strand
CAGGCTCGTCGTGGTCGCCGGGGCGGTCGTGGTGGTGGTGTCGCAGCCCGGGCCGCCCGGGTCCTGTCCTGGTGCGCATCCCGTATCACCAGGCGGGCCGGCTTCAGCCACCGGCGCGTTCATCACCACCGACGCCCACACGACCTGAGCTCGGTGTAGCGGCGGCGAATTCTGGCCGGTGCCGGTATTCGCGAGCACCATGGCTCCGGCCGCGCACAACAGCGCCACCGTCACCAGACGCTCCGCGCCCCGTCTCGACACCGCACCTCCCCCGTCGCCCCCGCGCCCTGAACTCAGGCGTGAAGCACACTTCTCCGCGGGTGGGGGCAACTCCTCCCGTTTTCACCCCAAAGGGACGGAGAAGGCCGGTCCTTTCCCTTTGCGCCCCAAGGGTCAGGGATGTCCGCTTTGGGAGCTTCAGGCCTTCCCGGGGCGGAGCTTCCAGAGGGTCCAGCCCCCGAAGGCCCCGGCGCCGAGCACGGCGGCGAGGAGGAGCAGGACGCGGGCGTCGGTTCCGTCCGAATCCCGCGTCGGCAGCGGCGCCGCGCTGTCACCGGCGAGATCGCCCTCCCCGTCCGGCGGTGGAGGCGGCTCCAGGTTGGGCACGTCGGGTCCCAGCGGGGTATCCGAGGCAACCGCGCCGCCCGCCGTCGAGCTCGTCGTCTCCGCCGGCAGGCTCGTCGTGGTCGCCGGGGCGGTCGTGGTGGTGTTCTCGGGGGCGCTGTTGGGGGTCGGGACGGGCGCGGCCGCGCTGGCCGGGGGCCGGCCGAGCGTCGTCGTGGTCGTGGCCCGTTGGGCCGGCGAAGTCGTGGTCGTGGTCGGCGGCGCCCCCACCGTGGTTGTGGTGGTCTCCGGAGCGGGAGCGGGAGCGGGCGCGGTGGTGGTCGTCGTCGCCGGGGCCGGCGGGGTCGTGGTCGTCGGCGGCCGGGTGGTGGTCGTGGTGGGCGGGGGCTCACCGACCTGGACCACACCCTTCATGCTGGCGTGGATCTCGCAGTGGTAGCCGAAGGTGCCCTCGTCCCTGAAGGTGTGGGTGAACTCGTCGTCCTCGCCCAAACGGCCCGAGTCGAAGTCCTCGACGCGGGAATCGTTGCTGGTGACGGTGTGGACCTGGTCCCCCGTGTTCGTCCAGCGCACCCGGTCACCGGGCTCGATGCGCACCTGGCCGGGGGCGAACCGGTAGTCCTCCACCTCGGTGGCCCGGGTGTCGGCCGCGGCCGTTCCTGCGACTGCGACCATGGCCGAGAGCAGCCCGATCGCTACCAGTGCGGCGCGCGTTCTGTCCATCAAAGCCCCCAAGGTGCCAGTTTCGCCCGATATGTCTTCTCCGCGCCCACCCCAGGCTCCTGCTCCCCAGCGATATCCGTACTACTCGACGGCGGTGCGCTAAAAAAGTCGGGCGCGCCACCACCGCCGACGTCGGGAGGACCTCATGCTCAAGGAATTCAAGGCCTTCATCCTGCGGGGCAACGTGCTCGACCTGGCCGTCGCCGTGGTGATCGGCATTGCCTTCAAGGAAGTCATCGACATCTTTGTCACCGGGATCGTGACGCCGGTCCTGGCCATACCCGGCGATACACCCAGCCTGGCCGGGGAGACGTTCACCATCGGGGGAGCCGAGTTCCTCTGGGGCGCGGTGATCGACCAGATCATCAACTTCGTCAGCGTCGCGGCCGCCGTCTTCTTCCTCATCGTGCGGCCCGCCACCAGGCTCATGAACCGGCGCAAGACCGAGCCCGAGGTCGCCGCCACCACCCGGGACTGCCCCTACTGCCTGTCGTCCATTCCCATCGCCGCCACCCGCTGCGCCTTCTGCACCGCCGACGTCGGCGCCTCGGCGGGATAACTCTCAGGTACAGACGGGGAAGCCGTACTTGCGGGACAGGTCGTCGGCTTCCTTGAACAGCTCGGACAGGTTCGGGTTGTCGGTGAGGAGCGAGGGCTGCGCGTCGATGCGGTCGAGGGTCTTCTCGAACGAGTCGTAGATCTCCTCGACCTGGTCGGCGGCATCCTTGGGGTCGGGGAGGTTCCGGAGGTCCTCGACCTGCTGGCGGACCTTGGGCACCACCACGTCCTTGGCGTAGGTCTCCAGTTGCTCGGCGGTGGGCTGCTCGCCCTGCTTCACGTCCTTGAACGCCTCCTGGGTGGCCTCCGCCAGGTCCTCGTTGCCCTCCCGGCAGATGACCCGGGCGCGCTCCAGGTAGTCATCCTTCGGAATGGACTCCTCCCCGTCACCGCCGCAGGCGCCCAGCGCCAACCCGATCACCACGACAACCAACGCCCGCTTCATGCCGCCTCCCTCCCGGCCCGAGGCTACCGTGCGGCGCGTCGTGGACGCCGAGATTCGCTTCCGGGACGAACCCGACGGGGCCTGGCCGGTCCTCGTCGTGGCCTTCCCCACCCCGATGCGGGTCGTGTCGTCCGCCCCCTGGGGCGGTGGCCTGGGCCTGAGGCGCTTCATCCTCAACGCCCAGGTGCCTCCGTCCTACGTCCGGCACGACCCTGACGTCCACCTGGCCGAGATGGCCCGGGGTCTCGGACTGCCGGGCGCCGGGGTGGGGATGCTCACGGCCGCCGACGTCGAGGCCTACCGGCGGGCGGCCGACGGGGGCGTCGAGGTGATGGCCACCGTCGGCCTCGGGCACCCGATCCGGGCTGCCGATCCGGGGGCGGACGAGGAGCGGGCAACCGCCGGCACCATCAACATCATCGCCGTGCTGCCCGTCCGCCTGGCCGACGCCGCCCTGGTGAACGCGGTGGCCACCGCCACCGAGGCCAAGGTGCAGGCCCTCACTGACCTCGGCTACGACGCCACGGGCACGGCCACTGACGCCATCGCCGTCGTCTGCCCTGCCGCCGGTGCCCCTGAATCCTTCGGGGGGCCCCGCTCCCGCTGGGGCCTCCGCCTGGCCCGGGCGGTGCACACCGCCGTCCTCGGACACCCCCCGGGGTGAGCTCGGTGAAGGGCTGGGAGGTGCACCTGCCGGCGGGGATGGGGGCGAAGGAGGCAGAGCAGAGCCTCCTGGAGGCGGGGACCCTGCCCGGGGCCTGGGCGGCGCGCTTCGCGGCCGACCCGGAACGGCCCGTCCTCTGGACGGCCGAAGCCGGCTGGCTGACTTCGACTTCCCTCGAGGCCGCCAGCCGGCGGGTGGCGGGCCGCTTCGACCGGGCCGGCCTGCGGGCCGGCGACCGGGTGCTGATGAGCGGGACGGCCTCGGCGGACTACGTCATCGCCCATGTGGCGGCGTTGCGCCTCGGTCTGGTCGTCATGCCGGCCAACACCGCCTACCGGGAACGGGAGGTGGCCCACCTGGTCACCGATGCCGAGCCGGCGGCGGCGGTGGTCGACGACCCCGACCGGGCGGGCTGGGTCCGGCGGGCGGCCGGAGGCGACAT
>JBOGFO010000712.1:0-2889 GCA_050743445.1 Acidimicrobiia bacterium | reverse complement strand
AGCCGATGGAGTAGAGGTGGATGAGGGCCCCCACGCCGGTGACGAAGAGCGCCATGGTGACGGACAGGGGGTCGATGAGGAGCACGGCCTTGACCGAGAAGCCCCCGGCCTGGATCCAGTCGAAGAGCGTGCGCTCCACGGCCCGCTCCTCCGCCGGCAAAGCGGAGAGCGCACTGAACATCCACAGGGTCACCCCGAAGGCACCGGCCATGGCCAGGGTGGCGATCCAACCCGAGACCGGCTCCCGCAGCCGCCGGCGGCCGAGGAACAGCACCGTCGCCCCGAGGAGAGGGAAGGCGGGGATCAGCCAGGCCAGCTCGAGCGCGCCGTCCGTCATCATCCGCGCATCAGGCTGACGTCGTCGGCCGTGGCGCCCTGGCGGCGGCGGAAGATGGCGACGATGAGGGCCAGGCCGACCACGACCTCGGCCGCCGCCACCACCAGGGTGAAGAACACGAAGACCTGACCGCCGATGTCGTCGAGCATGCGGGAGAAGGTCACGAAGGTGAGGTTCACGGCGTTCAGCATCAGCTCCACGCACATGAACATGACCAGGGCGTTGCGCCGCACCAGCAAGCCCACCGACCCGATGGCGAAGATCAGGGCGGCGAGCACCAGGTAGTAGGTGCCGTCGACGTTCATGACTCCGGGGTGCTTTCGGCGGGAAGGTCCGATCCCGGCGTCCGGCGGGCCAGGACGATGGCCCCGACCACGGCGATGACGAGGAGCACGGAGGTGATCTCGAAGGGCCACAGGAAATCGGTGAACAGGCTTCGGGCCACCTTCTCCACGTTCGTGCCCTCGGCGGAAGCGGCCCCCCGGACGGCGGACGCTCCCGTGGGCTCGAGACCTCGGGTCATGAGCAGCAGGCCGGCCACGAGGGCGACGCCGGCCACCGCCGCCACCGGACGCTGGCCTCGCAGGGGCTCGGCGAAGATGTCGTCCTCCTCGTCCACGCCGAGCAGCATGATCACGAACAGGAAGAGGATGACGACGGCGCCGGCATAGACGATGACCTGCACCGCGGCCAGGAAGTGGGCGTCCTGGAGGATGAAGAAAACCGCCATGCAGAACAGGGTCAGCACCAGGAAGAGGGCGGCGTGCGCGGGCTTACGGGACAGCACGACACCCACCGCGCCGGCCAGGGCGGCCACGGCGAAGGTGGCGAAGACGGCCCACTCCATCAGCGGCTGTCCTCCTGGGCCTGGGCCGAGGTGGACGACGGCTTCTGGTTGCCGGCCCCTTCCGGGGGCCGGGTACCGAAACCGAGCTCGGGGGACCACGCCACCCGGCCCACATAGGCGTCCTCGCCGCTGGGGGCGGTCGCCCGGACCCAGGCGCTCGTCCGCTCGTCCTCGTCTCCCATCCACAGCTCCCAGGGCTGGCGCCGGGCGCGCCCGTCGTCGTCGACCAGCAGCTCGCGCTTGGTGTAGATGGCATCCGACCGGCTGGTGAAGGAGAACTCGAAGAGCTTCGACTCGGTGATGGCCTCGGTGGGGCAGGCCTCCACGCACAGGTCGCAGTGGATGCAGCGCAGGTAGTTGATCTCGTAGACGAAGCCGTAGCGCTCACCGGGTGACACGGGATGGTCGGGCGGGTTGTCGAGGCCCCTGACGTAGATGCACTGGGCCGGGCAGACGCCGGCGCACAGCT
This sequence comes from Acidimicrobiia bacterium, assembly GCA_050743445.1. Taxonomy (GTDB): domain Bacteria; phylum Actinomycetota; class Acidimicrobiia; order IMCC26256; family BP-133; genus CAWBJP01. The sequence goes on along the minus strand of JBOGFO010000712.1, from coordinate 1,236 downwards.
CGCAGCCGATGCACTTCTCCATCCCGTCCTCGTACCGGTTGAGGACGTGGCGGCCGTGGAAGCGGTCCGGCTTCTGGCGCTTGACCTCGGGGTACTCGATGGTGACCCGGGGGCCCCGGAGGGCCTGGCGCATCGTGACCTTGAACCCGCCCCACCGGCTCATGTCATCACCTCGGTGTCGGGGCGCACACCGGGCCGCCGGGGCATCGACAGCCACAGCAGGCCGTAGACGGCGAAGGCCACGGCCGGTGCCGCCACGAAGACCCAGATCGGCCAGTCCTGGTCCTGGGCCACCCGGTAGGTGGCCGACACCCCCAGCCAGAGCAGCCCGAGGGGGATCAGCACCTTCCAGCCCAGGTCCATGAGCTGGTCGTACCGCAACCGGGGCAGGGCGGCCCGCAGCCAGATGTAGCCGAAGAGGAAGACGGAGATCTTGAGGAGGAACCAGAGCATGCCCTCGACCGGCGCGGGCAGCACGGGGATGTTGAACAGGCCGGACGGGCCACCGAGGAAGAGCGTGGTGGCGATCGCCGACTGGGTGACCATGTTCATGTACTCGGCGAGGAAGAACATGGCGAAGCGGATGCCGGTGTACTCGGTGTGAAAACCACCGACGAGCTCCTGCTCGGCCTCGACCAGGTCGAAGGGTGCCCGGTTGGTCTCGGCCACGGCCGCGATGCAGAAGATGGCGAAGGGCACCGGAGCGGGGAGCAGGAACCAGTCCCGGGGGCTCCCGCCCGGGAACCCCTGGGCGGCGACGATGGCGGCGGTGGACACCGTCCCGGCCTGGAGGACAGCCCCGATGATGCCGAGCCCGAGGGCCGCCTCGTAGCTGACCATCTGGGCGCTGGCCCGCACCGATCCGAGCAGCGGGTACTTGGACCCGGACGACCAGCCGGCCAGGAGCACCCCATAGACCCCGAGGCCGGACATGGCCAGGACGAACAGGACGCCGATGGGCGGGTCGGCCAGCTGGAGGATCGTCCTGCGGTCGGTGAAGGGAACGGTGAACTCGCCGGAGAGGGGGATGACTGAGAAGGCCAGGAAGGCAGGCAGCACGGAGAGATACGGCGCCAGGCGGAAGACGGGCCGGTCTGCCGACTCGGGGATGGACTGCTCCTTGAAGAAGAGCTTGATCCCGTCGGCCAAAGACTGGAGCACACCGAACGGACCGGCCCGGTTGGGGCCGATCCGGTTCTGCATGTCGGCCACCACCTTGCGCTCGATCCAGATCAT
>JBOGFO010000711.1:0-3190 GCA_050743445.1 Acidimicrobiia bacterium | reverse complement strand
GCACGAGGTACTCGAGATCACCGTCCATGGCGCGGCGACACTATCGGAGCGCCGGAACGCGAGGTGACCTAGGCCGAGGCTGTCAAGCGGCGGGGTGGGTGTAGCCGGTCAGGCGGTGGAGCATCTGGAGGACAGCCAGCCAGGTGACGACCTCGACGATGACTGCGGGGGGTAGGCCGCTGTCCCGGCATTCGGAGACGGTGTGGGCGTCGATGCCGGCCGGGCTCGGGGAGGCGGCGCGGGCCAGGGTGAGGACGGCTGTCGCTCGCCGGTCGTCGGCGGGAGGGGCCCCGCTGCTTCCAGCGGCGAAGGCGACGGCCGCATCCAGCCGGCCAGGGTCCACGGCGGCCCAGCGGGCGAGCGCCCGGACGTCCTCGGCCAGCTGCCGGTCAGCCACCACCTCGGCGAAGATCGCTCCGGCCAGCACCTTGACGCCCATCCCGACGCCCGTGGTGGCCGGGTCGAGGTTCTCCCGGAGCATCGAGGCCATGGCGCGCCGCGCCCGGTTCGAGCGCAGCCTGGAGAGGACGGGGAAGTCGTGGCCGGTGCGCTCGGCCAGGAAGATGCCGACGGCCGGCCAGCGGCTGGGCGTCCCCCGCTGCCAGCGGCGGTCGTAGCGGATGGCGCCTGGGATGAGGGGCACGACCCGCAGCTTCGTGCGCAGCCCGTCGACCGGGGGAGCAGGCCGTCGCGGTTCGGTCGGGCTGAGCCCCGCGCCCGCTTTGCCCGGGGACCAGTCGGCGCCCATGGTGGCCGTCACTTCGGCCACCACCACCGGCTCCAGCTCGACCCCGATGGCGTCCATGAACTTGTTCAGGAACCCCATCATCACGGCGCCCAGGGCGATCCACTCGGCGCCCCGCTCGTCGTAGGCGGCGACCAACTCGGCCTTCTCGGCCGCCGTCAGCTCGCAGGGGATCCGGGACAGCGATCGGGCCACGGCGATGGCCGCCAGCTCTCCCCGGCTGAACGACGCCGCCCGCTCAGGCAGCAGGGCGGCGGCGACGGTCTCGGGGGTGGCGCCCCGGGCGCAGGGCGAAGGAGCAGGTGTGGGCCGAGCAGTACGGGCACTCGGCCGTCCGGCTGGCGACGTACATGGCGAGGCCGACGGTGCCCGGCGGTGGCCCGCCCAGCCCCAGGATGGGCACGGGCAGGTTCAGGAGGTTGGGCACCATGATGTTGTAGGAGCGGAAGGCCGGTGGCCAGATCTCCAGGTACCGGTCGCAGTTGGGGACGACGCCCAGCAGCGTCTCGACCAGCCCGAGCAGCGGCCCGTAGTCGCGCTGGAGCACCTCCCAGTCGACCATCGAGTCGTGCAGCAGCGGGGCCAGCGACGCGCCCGCAACCGCCCCGTCGGATACCGGTTCCGTGATGCGCTTCTTTCTCACATGTACAGGACTGTCCCGCAGATGCTGCATCGAACCGGACCCCAGTCCGGCTCGGAGTGGGCGAGGGGGGACTTGAACTCTGCTCCGCCGGGGTCCGGCTGGTTCCGTCTCGTCCCGTTCAGTGCCGCTGAGCAGGGCAAACGCGGTCGGCCCGTCCAGGCAGAGGCCGCTCGTGCCGCCTCGTTCGTGACCATTCTGTGCCCACCGACGGATCCCGCATCGCCGAGCCGGCCGATCGCGAACGTTCTGCCTGGGAAGGGTCGGCCATGGCGGACCTGATTTCGAGTTCGAGGGCGGCCGCATCCTCCAGTATCCCCTCGTCCGGGAAATCAATCCACTGTGACCTGGGATTTCGCACCGGGGGCGTTGAGTCCCGTGACGCCTCATACCGTCTCGTTCTGCGGAGTGCGTTGACAAATCCGTTGACAAGCTGCAGTCCGTGCTTGTCGGACAGCTTGTCGGAGTGCGGGTGGAGGTTTGGACGGGTCCCATAGGCTGGAGCCCGGGGGGAGATGTTCGAGAAGACCAGGCTGGTCGGCCGGAAGACGGAGATCGCTGGCCTCGACGCGGAGTGGGAGCGGGCCGCCCGGGGCGAGCTCTGCTGTGTCCTGCTGACCGGCGACGCCGGGGCGGGGAAGACCAGGCTGGCCGAGGAGGTCGCCGGTCGGCTCGGTGGTGCCGCCATCGCCCTGGCGGCCCGGGCCCGGCCGTTCGGCGGGGCGGCGTCGTTCGGGTTGTGGGCCGAGGCCTTCGAGGACCACCTCCGGGACCTTCCCGCCGCCGAGGTCTCCGGGCTCTGCGGCGGCCTGCTCGACGACCTGGCCTGCCTGCTCCGCAGCGTGGCCGCCGTCCGGGGCGGCGCCCCGGACCGGGAACCGCCCCGCACCCGGCTGCTGGAGAGCCTCGGCTCGCTGCTGCGCAACCTGTCCCGGCAGCGGCCGGTGGTGCTGGTGCTCGACGACGTCCACCGGGCTGACCCGTCCTCCTGGGAGGCGCTCCACTACCTGGCCCTCCACTACCCCCGCAGTCCCGTCCTCGTGCTGGCCACGGCCCGGGCGGGCGAACTGGCCGACCAGCCGCTGGCCGTCAGGGTGCTCCTCGACCTGGAGCAGCAGGGCACCCTGCGCCGGGTGCCCGTCGAGCCGCTCGACGTGGCCGAGCTGCGGGAGATGACCGGGGACGTGCTGGGGACGCAGGCCGGCGAGGACGTCGTCGACTGGGTCGTGGAGCGCTCCCGCGGCAATGCGCTGTTCGCCGTTGGCCTGCTCCGCAGCCTGCGGGAGGAGGGTGGGGCGGTCCGCCCCGGGCTGCGGCTCCTGCCCGAGGAGCTGACCGAACGGGTCCGGGCCCGGGTCGGGTTCCTCGACGCCGACGCCCACGGCGTCCTCGAGATGCTGGCGGTGGCCGGCGGCCGGGTCGAACTGGTCGACCTCCTCCGGTTTCTTCGGGCGGACCGTCGACGACCTCGCCCCCAGCCTGGAGCGGCTCACCCGCAGCCTCCTCGCCGTCGAGGACGAGCGGGGACGGCGGGTCGGCTACGAGATCGTGCACCCGCTGATCCGGGAGATCATCTACGACGGCATCGGCGGAGCGCGGCGTTTCGCCCTCCACCGGCAGGTGGGCCGGGGGCTCCTGAGCGCGCAGCGCCTGCCCGAGGCCGCCCTCCACTTCGCCCGCTCGGCCGACGGCGACGACACCGAGGCCATCGGGGTGCTCCTCGACGCCCTCCGGCAGGCGGAGGCGCGGGGCGCCTACCGGGAGGGCATGCAGGTCCTCGCCAGCCTGGTCGGCCTCCTCCCGGC
>JBOGFO010000710.1:0-3273 GCA_050743445.1 Acidimicrobiia bacterium | reverse complement strand
GCCCCGAGGATGCCGAGAACGCACGTCTCGCATAGGGCCATACCGCCCATGCCCATCATGATCGGCAGCCCGGTCACCAGGACCAGGATCACCAGCAGGATGAGAAGGGCGCGCCTCATGGCGACGTCAGCATAACGTGCCTGGGTAACGGGCAGAACTGACCGCCCATCAGGGCGCTGTCGGCCAGACGTGGTGCCGGGGCGACGATCGCAAGTCGTGGTATTGGGAATCCCACGTGCACGACCACCAACAGTTGCTCTGGGCCCCCGACGGAGCCGTCACTCTCCAAACCGAGCAGGTGGACTCGATGGTGCCGGCGACCATGGCCCTGTGGATCCCCGCCGGGATCGTCCACGCGGTGGCCGGGTCCAGGGCCGGCAGCGTCCATGCCTGTGGATCGACCCGGCCCACTGCCCCCGCTCCTTCCCACGGTCACGGCGCTCACCGTCGACTCACTGGCCCGGGAGCTCCTGCTGTATCTCGACGATGAAGAACTCAGCCTGGACCACCGGGCGTCGGCCGAAGCCGTCCTCCACGCGGCCATGAAGCCGGTCTCATCGACGGCGCTGCACATTCCCATCCCCGCCGACCCCCGGGCCCGGGCGGTGGCGGAGGCGATCATCGCCGACCCTGCCGACGCGCGGGACCTCGCCGACTGGGCGTGGCAGGTGCACACCACCGAACGCACCCTGCGGCGCCTCTTCACCGAAGAGACGAGCATCAGCTTCACCCAGTGGCGCCTCCATGTCCGGGTGCGCGCCGCCATGCAGCTCCTGGCGGCCGGCCACAGTGTCGGCGTCACGGCTCGCAAGGTCGGCTACGGCACGGCGGCCTCGTTCGTGACTGCGTTCGTCCGCGTGACCGGCACCACACCGGCGGCCCATTGCGCCGCTCCGCCGGCCCTGGCGACGGGCTGAGCAGAACAGGTTGAAGCCCAGGTGCGTGCCAGGCTTGCGAGATGGGTGATGAGCCGTCTCCGTGGGTCGTCCGCTTCGCGTCCCTGGTGCCGACCGGCGGCCCGGTGCTCGATGTGGCCGCGGGTGGCGGGCGTCATGCCCGCCTGTTCGTGGACCGCGGGCATCCGGTCACCGTCGTCGACCGGGACACGACTGGGATGGCCGACCTCTGCGGTGGGTTCGGCATCGAGATCCTGGAGGACGATCTGGAGGACGGTTCCCCGTTCCCCTTCAAGGGCCGGGAGTTCGCCGGGGTGGTGGTGACGAACTACCTCCACCGGCCGATTCTCCGGGACCTCGTGGCGGCCGTGGCCGCCGGCGGCGCCCTGATCTACGAGACCTTTGCTCGGGGCCAGGAACGGTTCGGCCGCCCCCAGAACCCCGACTTCCTCCTCCGGCCCGGTGAGCTCCTCGACGCCGTCCGGGACACCCTGCGGGTCGTCGCCTACGAAGACCTGATCCTCGACGACCCCGGCCCCCGAGCGGTCCAGCGCATCGCCGCCGTCCGGGCTGGGTGAGCGACCGGCCCGGCGCTAGGTGTCGGACATCTCGGCGGCGACGGCCTGGCGGGCCGAGGGCGACGAGGTGATCCGCCAGTCGGTGTGGGCCCGCAGGTTGAACCACACGAAGGCGATGACGTCGGGGTTCTTCTCCACCGTCCGGAAGAACTCGCGGATCCACTTCGCCTTGTCCCCGCCCTGCTCGGCGCTCTCCGTCTCGGCGATCACGATCGGCTTCTTGGCCAGCTTCCGCAGCCGGGCCAGCGTCGAGCCGAACACCTCGTCGGGGTGCTTCCAGGAGTGCTTCCGGTAGGTCCCCCAGTTGTACCCGTCGACGCCGAGGAGGTCGACGACGTCGTCGCCCGGGTACAGCCCGTCGATGGGATGGGTGGATCCCGACTCCACGTAGGGGCTCCACACCCAGGTCACGTTGGTGGCGCCCGCCCGCTCGAAGATGTCGTGGATCCGCCGCCAGGCGCCGCCCAACCGACCCCCCGTGCCGTCACCATCGCCGCCAACCTGACCACCATCCTGCTGGCCATTGCCGCCCTCGTCTCGGTCCTGATCATCGGCAGCGCGATCGCCGGTGGGATCGGGGGTGAGCGGGACATCGGCGTACTCCAGGAAGTCGCTCCCGAGCGCCTGAGCTCGCTCCCGGACGATGTCCTCCTCCCCGAGAGGGTCCCCGTGACCGTGCGGGTCGAGGACGTCTCGATGGGCGCGTCGCTCCTGGACATGGCCCGCTCCCTCGGCCCCATTGCCCTGGTGGTGGCCTTCCTGTGGCTCGTCCGGGGCCTGCTCCAATCGGTCCGGGCGGGCGACCCGTTCGTGGCCGTCAACGTCCGGCGGCTGCGGATCATCGGGTTTCTCTTGGCGGTGGGCGTTCCCGCCGTCCAGCTCCTCACCCAGTTGGTGGACGGTGCCCTCACCTCCGGCTCGGCGGTGGGCGAGCTCGGCGGCAGCTTCACCCTCTCGGGGAACGCCCCCCTGGCCGGCCTCGGTGTGTTCGTCCTGGCCGAAGTGTTCGCCCACGGGGTCCGCCTCCGAGAGGACGTCGAGGGCACCATCTGATGCCCTTCGTCTCCGAACCCGGCATCGCCATCCACCTCGACGAGGTCCTCGCCGCCCGGGGCATGACCCTGACGGAGCTGGCCGAGCGGGTCGACATCACTGTGGTCAACCTCTCGGTGCTCAAGAACGGCCGGGCCCGGGCCATCCGCTTCTCCACCCTCGCCGCCATCTGCGCCGCGCTCGACTGCCAGCCCGGCGAGGTCCTCACCTACGAGACGTAGCAAGGCGGGCGCGATGTTGGCCCTCTGAGGGCCAGGATCGCGCCAGCCTGTCGACGACGGGCCGCTTACGCCGGGCGGTCGCGCTTCTGGAGCCGGGCCCGCTCGGTGGCGGGGAGCACCGCCTTGCGAAGGCGGACGATCTTGGGTGTCACCTCGACGCACTCGTTCTCGGCGATGAACTCCAGGGCCTGCTCGAGCGAGAGCAACCGGTGCGGCGAGAGCCGGACGAGCTCCTCGGCGGTGGAGGAGCGCATGTTGGTGAGCTTGCGCTCCTTGGTCGGGTTGACGTCCATGTCCTCGGCCCGGGCGTTCTCGCCCACGATCATGCCCTCGTAGACGTCGGCGCCGGGGCCGACGACCATCTCCCCCCGCTCCTGGAGGTTCATCAGGGCGTAGGTCGTGGTGGTCCCCTTCCGGTCGGCCACCATCGATCCGCTCTGGCGGGTGCGCAGGGGCCCGAACCAGGGCTCGTAGCCCTCGAAGACGTGGTGCAGCACCCCCGTGCCCCGGGTCTCGGTCATGAAC
>JBOGFO010000709.1:0-1734 GCA_050743445.1 Acidimicrobiia bacterium | reverse complement strand
TTCGTAGTCGTCGGTGAGGGCGGCACCGGCGTCGTGGCGATCACGCTGGCCGAGCGGCACCCGCAACGAGAGCTCGAGATCGCCGTCCGGGAGGGCCGCTACGAGGAGGAGGGCTGGCGGCCAACCTCCGCCTGACGGCGGCCCGGGACGAGACCGAGGACTTTCTCGCCGTCACGGCCCACGAGCACCACAGCCCGATCACGGCCATGACCGGGGCCGCCGACATCCTCCTCGAGCACTGGGACGACCTCGACGGGGCCGAGCGGGTCGAGACGCTCCAGAACCTGACCCGGAGTGGATCGCGGCTCAACCGGCTGCTCGACGACCTCCTCACGGTGTCCCGTCTCGAGGCCGGGTCGATCGAGTTCAAGCCCGAGAACGTGCCCCTCGCGGGAGTGATCGCCGAAGCCGTGAGCGAGGTCACGGACCTGTCGGACGTGGTCGAGGTCACCGGCGCCGAGGGTCTGATTGTCTTGGCCGATCCCATCCGGGTGGTCCAGATCCTCACCAATCTGCTGTCGAACGCGGCCCGCTACGGCCAGCCACCCATCACCGTCGCCGCCCGGCAGCAGGGCGATACCGTCGAGGTCAGGGTGGGCGATGCCGGCCGGGAATCGCCGAGGATCTCCGGCCCCGGCTGTTCAAGAAGTTCGCCCGGGGCCGAGGCCGCCGAGACCGGGGCACTGGCCTCGGGCTCTTCCGTGCGGGCCCTGGCCCGCGGCCAGGGAGGCGACGCCTGGTACGAGGACGACGCCCCCGGAACGTGTTTCGCCGTCGTCCTGCCCACGTGGGGCCACCAAGTCCGTCTTGATTAACCTGGTGCCGTGGAGCATTCGTCGGGAGCGCTCTCCCCTGCCAGCCTGCTGTTCATGTGCTTCATCGTGATGGCCGTCGGCCTGTGGGTGGCCCTCCGCAAGGGAGAGAAGAAGTAGCTACAGGGCGATGCGGGCGATGGCGGCGTCGTCGTTCTCCGCGCCCTCGGGGTCGACGCCCTTGAACCCGACGAGGGTGACCGACTTCCCGTCCTCGGCCACGGCGGCGCTGAACCAGGCGTCGGCCGGTCCGCCGAGGTCGGATAGGAGCTTGCCGCCGGTGCCGAAGGTGGGCACCGGGACGCCCTTGTCGTTCACCAGGACGACCATGGCGTCGGCGACATCCTCAGCCGTCGACCCGACACCGACGAGGAGCACCCTCGAGTCGGGCAGGACCACCAGGTTGCGGCCCCGGTCGTCCTGGCCGGCGACGTCGACCTGGAGCACGCCTTCGGTGCCGTAGGTCTTGTCCCAGGTGCCATCGGCGGTGAACCGCATGGAGATCATGTCCAGCTTCTCGGCACCGGCCGGGTGGCCGTAGCCGGTGAGGACGTAGTTGGTTCCCTGCAACCCGAACTGGTACGACTCGGCCACCCCGCCGGGGAGCACGGGGGCGGTGGCCACGCCACCCTCGCCGAAGGTCTCGTCGAGCACTCCGGCCGTCGAGGTGCGGACGATCTTGGGAGTGACCTCGTCCGCCGCGTCCCGGCTGTAGCCGGTGGCCACGATCTTGCCGTCGTGGAGCTGCATGTTGCGGGCGTTGTCGAGCGTCCCGGGGTGGTCGACCCGGAGGACGCCCTTGGTCCCGAAGGCGGTGTCGGGCTTCCCGGCGCTGGTGAGGGCGGCGAGCACGGCGTCGGTGTCGTCGCGGCCGGGAGCGGGCGAGGAGGCGAAGACCACGATCCGCCCGTCGGAGAGGGCC